>DAICZI010000162.1 GCA_027311205.1 Beijerinckiaceae bacterium
GGGTGAGAGCGATCTTTTTATCCGTTCAACACCGCTTGAACGTCGTGGGATGATCGAGGAAATGCTTGGTTTGCGCGAATTTCAGATCAAAAAAGCCGATGCCGAGCGCCTTGACCACCATGGCAATGCGCAGTTCCTTGCCCGCCGCCCAATCCGGCAGGCTGGTGCTGGAGATGAGTGCCGCAGCACCGCCGACCTGAAGTAAATGACGACGTGAAAACATGGGTTCCTCCTTGGATGATCCGCTTATGAGCGGCTTTGGTTGACCTGTTGGGGTAAAGTTTGGGATCAGGCTGCGGTCAAAGGCCTTTCCTCATTCAGCAAAAGTGGACAAATCTCGATCCTTACGCCCGCCGCGCGCAGGGCCTCAAGCGCCTGTTCCGGCGCTGACGGATCGGTGATGAGAAGGTCAATGCGCGACAGCGGGCACACCACCAGCGAACCACGTGGCGCAAACTTCGAGCCATCTGCCAGCACCACCAGTTTTTCGGCGCGCTTCAGCAGCTTGGATTCCGCCCGCGCGATCAACGGATCGCCTTCGAGCACGCCCAGTGGGCCAATCGACACCGCGCTCATGAACATGCGGCTCGCCGAATAATGCTGGATGGCATCATCATCGAAGGGCGAAACAATCAGCCGTTGCTCGCGATAAACCTCGCCGCCCGGCAGTGCGACGCGGCATTGGCTGTCACGGATGAGCTGCTCGGCAAGCGGATAGGAATTGGTGAGGATTTTGAGGCGGCGGTTGCGCAAGAACGCGGCCATCTCATACGTGGTGGTGCCGCCATTGATGATGATGGTTTCGCCATCGCTGCAAAGCTCGACGGCACGGCGCGCGATGGCGCGTTTTTCAGCGCTGTTGTGGGTTTGGCTGGCACTGAAAGACCGCGTCGCCAGATGCGGCACGCCAGCCTCGCCGGTGAAGGCTGGCTGCATGAGTTCAAGCCCGCCGTGCACGCGGCGCGCCACGCCCTGCTGCGCGAGGGCGACAAAATCACGGCGGATGGTGGCGGGGGAGGCCTGCGTCGCGGCACAGGCTGCCGTGACCTCAACAAGCCCCTGGCTCTGCAACAGCCCGGTGATGATCTGCCAGCGTTCACGCTCGTGCATCGCAACCCTCCACGACAGCCATGCAATCAAATGCCAGAAGCGTTGTCAACATGAAATCGTCATATCTAATCATAAATGCTCATGGTTCCGTCTTTCCGCAGAATGATCGCGCCAATTTGATTGACTTTGCGCGCAGCGCGGCTAAGTTCGCTCAAAACTATGGAGGGCCTTGGATGAACGCTCAACGCTTGGATCGCCTGCCGAACCTGTGGCGCGCGGCAAGTGCTGCAGGCCTTGATGAGGCGGGCCTGCTGCTTTACCGCTCGAACCTGCTCGGCTCCGACTTGCGTATCACCAATTTTGGCGGCGGCAATACTTCCGCGAAAATCACTGAAATTGATCCACTGACCGGTGAAAAGGTGAGCGTGCTGTGGGTCAAGGGTTCAGGCGGCGACATCGGCTCGATGAAACGTGATGGTTTTGCGACGCTGTATATGGACAAGCTCGAAAGTCTGAAGGGCCATTATAGCGGCCTTGCTGACGAAGACCGCATGGTGGGGCTGTTTGAGCATTGCACTTTCAATCTCAACCCGCGCGCGACCTCGATCGATACCGCGTTGCATGGTTTTGTGCCGCACGCGCATGTTGATCATGTCCATGCCGATGCGGTGATTGCGCTGGCAGCGGCAAAGGATGCAGAGCGCTTGACCGGCGAAGTCTATGGCAAGGAAATCGGCTTCCTGCCATGGCAGCGTCCCGGTTTTGATCTGGGCCTGAAGCTTGGTGCCATGGCAACTGCGCATCCTGAATATGTCGGCGTTGTGCTGGGTGGTCACGGGCTGTTCACCTGGGCCGAAACCGCGCAGGATTGCTATGAAACCACGCTGCGGATTATCCAGAAGGCGGCGGACTGGCTTGCCGTCAACGAGCGCCAGTCAGTGTTTGGCGGCGCGAAAATACTAGCCCTCGACGCCGCCGCGCGCAAAAAACTGGCGCAAGAACTTATGCCCGCCATTCGCGGCAAAATTTCTGCGGGCTCAAGCCCCAAAATCGGGCATTTTACCGACGCCCCCGCCGTGCTGGACTTTGTTTGCAGCCATGACATGGCGACACTGGCTCCCCTTGGTACCTCATGCCCCGATCATTTTTTGCGCACCAAAATCAGACCCCTGGTGCTGGATTTTGACTCGGCAAAACCCGATGTGACCCGCCTCATCGCCGGGCTGGATGCGGCGATTGCCGCCTATCGCGCCGATTATGCCGCTTACTACGAGGCTTGCCGCCATCCCAATTCGCCCGCCATGCGCGATGCCAATCCGGTGATTTTCCTGGTTCCCGGCATGGGCATGATTTCCTTTGCCCGCGACAAGGCGACGGCCCGCATTGCCGCCGAATTTTATATCAATGCCATCAATGTCATGCGCGGGGCCTCGGGCGTCAGCGCCTATGTCGGCCTGCCGCGCCAGGAGGCCTTCGACATTGAATATTGGCTGCTTGAGGAAGCCAAGCTCCAACGTATGCCCAAGCCCAAGCCCTTGACCGGCCAAGCAGCACTCATCACCGGTGGCGCTGGCGGCATTGGCGCGGCGGTGGCGAGCCGCCTTCTGGCCGATGGCGCTTGCGTGCTGCTCGCCGATATTGACGAAGCCGCGCTGGCCACGGCGCAAGCGGCACTTTCAACCCGCTTCGGCAAGGATCAGGTGCGTGCCATCCCGCTTGATGTCACCAGTGAAACCAGCGTCATCGACAGCTTTGCCATGGCGGCGCAGGAGTTTGGCGGCATTGATATTGTTGTTTCCAATGCTGGCATCGCCTCGGCGGCAACGGTGGCGGATACATCGCTGGCGCTGTGGCAGAACAATATGGATATTCTGGCGACGGGCTATTTTCTGGTAGCACGCCAGGCGTTCCGATTGCTGCAACTCCAGGGCATGGGTGGCAGCATGGTGTTTGTCGCCTCGAAGAACGGCCTTGCTGCGTCGGCGGGCGCTTCGGCCTATTGCACCGCCAAAGCAGCAGAAATCCATCTGGCGCGCTGTCTTGCCCTCGAAGGCGCGGCTTTTGGGATCAGGGTCAATACGGTCAACCCTGACGCCGTGCTGCGCGGGTCGAAAATTTGGCAGGGCGAATGGCGCACGCAGCGAGCGCGCTCCAACCACGTCAGCGAGGACGACCTTGAAGAAGTTTACCGTCAGCGCTCGCTGCTCAAGCGCTCGGTGCTGCCCGAAGACGTCGCCGAGGCCGTGGCATTTTTAGCAGGGCCGCTTGCAGAAAAATCCACCGGCAACATTCTCAATGTCGATGCGGGCAACGCCCAGGCCTTTACGCGCTAGGATCACGCCATGACGTTTCGCATTGACCAGACCTTCATCGAACAGGCCAACGTTGCCGAAATTTCGGCACTGGATCAAGATCACGAGGCGCTGGCGCGGCAGTTGCGGCGGCGCGGCATTGCGCTTGAGCCGGTGCTTGCCGCCCTGGCGGAATTTCATGTGGCGCTGCCATCCTGGGGCGTTGGCACGGGCGGCACGCGCTTTGCCCGCTTTCCGATGCAAGGCGAGCCGCGCGGCATATTTGAAAAACTCGACGATTGTGCCACGGTGCAGCAGATTGCGCGGGCCACCCCCACCATCTCGCTGCATTTTCCCTGGGACAATGTGGACGACCCAGCCGCGCTGAAAACCTATGCGCACAAGCTGGGGCTGGGCTTTGATGCCGTCAATTCCAACACGTTTCAGGATCAGCCTGGTGCAGCACAGTCTTACCGTTTTGGCTCGCTGACCCACACGGATGCCGCCGTGCGCGAACAGGCCATTGCCCATAATATCGCGTGTATCAAGCTGGGTGCGGCGCTGGGCTCCAAAGCCCTCACCGTGTGGATTGGCGATGGATCGAATTTCGCCGGGCAAGCCAATCTGACTACCAGCTTCGAGCGCTATCTGGAGTCGATGAAGGCCATTTACGCGGCACTACCCGCCGATTGGCAGGTGTTCATCGAACACAAGCTCTATGAACCGGCCTTCTATTCCACGGTTATTGCCGACTGGGGTTCAAGCCTTGCGGCAGCGGTTGAACTTGGCCCCAAGGCCAAGTGTCTGGTTGATCTTGGCCATCACGCCCCTACCGTCAATATCGAGCAAATTGTCGCAAGGCTGGTGCATTTGCGCAAGCTCGCAGGGTTTCATTTCAACGATTCGCGCTATGGCGATGATGATCTGGATTCAGGCTCGGTCGATCCCTTCCGGCTGTTTCTGGTGTTCAACGAGCTGGTCGATGCCAAAGCACGCGGCGCGGCTGAATTTGCGCCCGCTTACATGATCGACCAGTCGCATAATGTCACCGATCCAGTCGAGAGCCTGATAACGTCAGCCATCGAAATCCAGCGCGCCTATGCGCAGGCGCTGCTGGTGGATCGCGCCGCGCTGGCTGAGGCGCAGACGCGAAATGACGCGCTGGGCGCGCATCACATCCTGAAGGCGGCCTTCAATACCGATGTCTCGCCGTTGCTGGCCGAGGTGCGGCGACAGGCGGGCGGGGCCATCGCGCCGCTCAAAACATACCGCGCTTCGTGCTATCGCGCCCACAAGGCGCGCGAGCGCCCGGCATCAGGCATCGCCTCCGCCGGGATCGTCTGATCGCGGTTGCAGGGGTGCTGTCATCTGCCTCCATGATAGGGGCCAGGCGCTGCCGGTGAAGAGGGCATCTGCCGCCGCTCACCAGGCACGCCGGGCTGGAGATGATCAGGAGGGTGTCATGCTGTGGAATTCGACTGCGATCATCGGCTATAGCCTGCACGCCACCGACGGCCACATCGGAACTGTCAACGACATCCTGTTTGAGGATGCCCATTGGTCGGTACGCTGGCTGGTGGTTGATACCGGCACATGGCTGCCGGGCCGCAAGGTGCTGATCCCGGTTTCTGAACTGGGCGCACCCGACCGTGCCTTGCGCACGTTTTCGGTCAAGCTCACCAAAGACCAGATCAAGCACAGCCCGGATAGTGACACCGAGAAATCAGTATCGCGCCAACATGAAGTCAACATCTACGAGTTTTACGGCCTTGAGCCCTATTGGGGTGGCGGGCTCTATCCCCTCAGCAACGCGATGGCGGTGCCGTTT
>DAICZI010000163.1 GCA_027311205.1 Beijerinckiaceae bacterium
GCCGCGCTGGCGGGAGCGGCGGGCTCCGCGCTCTTGATGCGCGCGGCGTTTTCCATGGGTCAGCGGCCGCGCCGCTGCGTCACCATCTGCCCGACGCGCAATCCAAGCTCGCTGATGGCCGCGGAAATGTTCTCCAGCGCCGTATTGTGCTGGGCTTCGAGCGCCCGCTCGGTCTCGACCAGGCGGCTCTCCAGCATGGCCATCCGCTCCAGCATATCGGCATTGAGCGCATGGATGCGTTCGTTGATCTCGTTATCGCGTTGCTCTGCCGACCGCTTTTCATGGCCAAACAGCAATTCACGCACCTGCTCGATGGTGTCGGCACTGGTGGTTGCCGGGCCTGTGGTGCTGGCCTCGTGAGCACCGTTGGTTGCGTGCCTTTCAGCTTTACTCATGATGATTTCCCCTAAGCGACAGCATCATGCCGCAATTATAGTTATTTTGGAAGGGGTCGGCCTTCACAATTTGAAGTTGAGCTTAATGGGGACAGGTGAAGACTATTCCGGTTCACTGTCATGAAACCGGTTAAAATCGAGGGTCGCCATGTCATCCTCAACGCTGAGAATATCGACAAAATGCTCGCCCCAGCGCACGTCATCATGGCTGTAAAGCTTGCGAGCATGCACAGTCTGGGCGGAAGTCTCGTCATGGCCCGTCACGGACAGGATCAATTGCGCGTCATCATCGGCGAGATCCTGCGCCGACTTGCCAAACAGCGGGCTTGTGGCATCAATCACATGGAACAGCGCCCAACTCAGCGCAAAAGCCGGATTCTCCGCCCGCAATAAGGTGAGCGGCACAAAGCCGCGGAAACTCCGCCCTTCAGACGTCTTGTTGCGGCTGAGCAGCCACAGGCTGGCGTGGGCATCGGTGATGTAATTATGGCGTTCATTGGCCATCCGGATGGTCAAGGCAGGCACGCCATCGCGCCGGGCAATGGTGGCAATCTCGCTGAACAATATGCGGGCGCGTGGCCGCGAAAAGCGGGCAAAAATCAGCCCGGTCATCAACGCTATGAAGAAGATTCCGGTAAAGCTCTCGATGGTTGCAACTATGTGCGCATAGTCGGTTTGCGGGTGCATATCGCCATAGCCGACTGTCGAGAGTGTCTCGACCGAAAAATAGAACAGGTCGCGCAAGGAGCCAGGCCTGGAATTGGCGATCGGATTTGTTCCCAGGGCATAAATCCCGGCAAACAGGATATTCAGCGCAAAGATGATCAGCGCGACCCCGGCAATGAAGCGCGGCCAACTCACCACCATGGCGCGATGGCTGAAATCGCTCCAAGGACGCCGTTGCTGGCCGACAGTCACAACGCTGCGGCCTGTGGTGAGCCTGACCAGTTGCCTGCGTGGCTTCTTGCTGATCATGCCGGACGACCAAAGAGCCTGGGCGTGGCCTTGGCCTCGGCGATGCGGTTCAGGACGCCAAAGGCCGAGAGGCTGGCAAAGGCCCCAAAGACGATGGCCGCGACAAGAACGCCAAACATCGCACCCAGCGCGCCCAGATAATGCGCGCCAATCAGTGCGAAGGGAATGGTGCCCAGAGTCGCGCGGCCCCAGTTGAACAGGGTCGAGCGTATTGGCGCGCCAAGATTGTTGAACGAGGCATTGGCGACGAACATCGCCCCGAGCCCAATCCAGCCCGGCCCGCTGGCAAAGCAATAGGCCCGCACGATGGCCGCCGAAGTCGGGTCCAGCCTGAACATGGCAACAATGCCATTGCGCGCCAGCATCAGCACCAGCCAGGTGACGACAACATAGGCGGCGGCCACCACGTAGGAATCGCGCAAGGTGCGTCGCATGCGCGGATAAAGCCCGGCACCCCAGTTTTGGCCCAGGATCGGCCCCACCGCGCCTGAAAGCGCAAAGAGGCCGCCAAAGGCAATCGGTGTCACCCGGTCAATCACCGCGCCCGCCGCCACGGCCTCATTGCCATAGGAGGCAATGATACGCGAAAGGAATGCGCTGCCCACCGGCGTTGCCAGATTGGCCAGCACCGCAGGCCCGGCAATCGCTGCCAGGGGTCTGCCATCAGCCTTCATGTCCCGCCATGTAGGCCACGCCACCAGATCATGCCGACGCACGGCCCCAAGGTAACCAACCACCAGGAAGATAACCCGTGAGATCACCGTGGAATAGGCGGCACCCATCACATCGAGATGCAGGCCGAAAATCAGTGCGGGATCAATGAAGGCGGTAGCAATGCCGCCGCTCAGCGTTACATACATGGCGCGCCGCGCATCGCCCGCCGCCCGCAGCACCGCAGAATAGCCAAGGCCAATGCCGAGCATCACATTGGCGGGCAAAGTCACCGCGAGCACGCGCGACGCCAGGGCTTTGGCCGGTCCAACCGCATTGAGCGCACCGAGCAAATCATCGCGAAACAGCCACAGGCCGGCGGCGGTGATCAACGAAATCACGCCAATCCATGCAATGCCTGAGCCCGCGATCCGCCGTGCGCTAGTGCGATCCCCCGCCCCCAGCGCCTTTGACACCACAGCCGAGACAGCAATCATCAGCCCGATATTCACGGACATGGCCATGAACCAGATGATCGAAGCAAAGCCGACAGCCGCAATTTTCATCGTGCTGCCAAGCCAGGACACGTAAAGCAGCGACAGGAGATCAACGAGAAAAATCGCCATCAGGCCAATTGCGCTGGTCAGGCTCATGGTAATGACATGGCGCATGATGTCGCCTTGCGTGAATTTCGCGGCAGGGCGTGGAGCGGCGGCAACGTCAGTCATGGGGACTCAAGGGTTCTGGGGACTCAAGGGTTCTTGGGTGGCATGGATATGGCGTGGACAGGGGCGCGATGCAAGGCAAGCGCGGCTTGCGAGCTTGCCGCTCACAGAACCGAGCGCGTGATCGCCCGCTCGGCTTCGGCAATAATCCCCGGCTCACCGACATGCAGCCAGAGCCCGTCAAGGCGCAGGCCAAACAGCCGTTGCTTTTCCGCCGCTTCAAACAGCAGCGGGCTGAGCCGGAACACTTCGCCGCGCCCGGCAAACAGCGCCGGTTTGATGATCCCGGTGCCCGTATAGGCGAAGGCCGCAATCCGCCCCTCGGGGCGCTTCGTCAGGCGGCCCGCTGAATCAAGGTCGAAATCACCCTGCCAATCGATACCGACAGCATGGGCAGTCCCTGCCACCAGCAGCAGCGCATCCATCGATTCAGGATCAAACGCCGCGCCAAGCCGCTGCAGATTATTGCCCGTGCCCTCAATCCAGAAGGCATCGGTATTGCATATCAGAAACGGCGCATCGCCGAGCAGTGGCAGCACTTTGGCAACACCACCGCCCTGGTCGAGCAAGCGCTCGCGCTCATCAGAGATAATGATGCGCGGCGCGGTTCGATCCTCGAGATGATCGATAATCTGTTGCCCAAGGTGATGCACATTGACAATCGCTGTCGCCACCCCCGCCACGGCCAGACTGTCGAGCACATGGTCGAGCAAGGCCTTGCCAGCGACTTTTATCAGCGGTTTAGGGGTTGTCCGCGTAAGGGGGCGCATGCGGGTGCCGAGCCCTGCGGCAAACACCATGGCGATGGGTGGCAGCGAGGACATTAGCTTTCAGTCTTCCGCAAGAACAGAGGGCAAGTGCGATTGATACCAGTTTCGCACTGGCTCCAGCGCAGAATGTGCCAGATTTTTGCGCAAATAATGCCGGATACGCGGTAAATGCGCCAGATAGGCCGGCTTGCGATCACGCTTGTCAAGCCTCGCGAAAATCCCCAGCAGCTTGGTGTTGCGCTGCGCCCCCAGAATGGCATAGGCGCGCAAGAACGCGCCGAGATCAAAGCCGCTGTCGGCCTCGCGCCGCGCCAGCGCATAGTGACCGAGCAGTTTCAGTTCGTCGGCATCGCTGACGTCAAGGCGTGCGTCCTGGCAGAGCGACACTACATCATAGGCCGGATGGGTCAGGACAGCGTCCTGAAAATCAACCAGGCCGACGCGGGCAAGACCAGCCCGCTCCTTCAGCCAGATCAGATTGGGCGAATGAAAGTCCCGCAAGGCCCAGGTTTTTGGCCAGGCATCATGTCCGCTGAGCGCCTTGCTCCAGGCATCGGCAAAAGCGGCGCAGGCGGAAGCTGGCAGCACCGTTTTGGCGCAATGGGGCGCATACCAGTTCGCCAAAAGCTCGACTTCAATCAGCATCGCCTGATAATCGAACGGCGGGATCGCATAGTTTGTGCCATCGGCCAGCGGCAATTCCGTGGGCAGTTCGCGGCCGTGCAGGTGCGCGAGCACATCCAGGGCTGCGCCATAGCGATCAAGGATCGGTCCCTGCGCCGTGGCCACGGGCTCTGAGCCCAAATCTTCCAGAATGGCGGTGCCGCTGCTGGCATTGAGCGCATATATTTTCGGCGCGGAGAGCCCCAGCGCGATCAGCCCGCGATCCAGCGCATCGAAAGCCCGGATGTCAGGCGCAAGGCGGGCTATTTCGCCATAAGGTTTGCCAAATCGCACAATGGGTGCCGCAGCGCGCGGCGGCATCACCATCAAGATGGCGCTGCGCCCATCCGCCGACGTCAAGCGCTCAAAACTGCGCGTGGAAGCATCGCCCTGCATGTGGGTCCGCCTGGCTCCCGTAAAGCCCGCTTCAGCAAACAACTGCTCGAACAACCGAGCCCGCGCCAATCGTGCAGCAAAACGGCCATGGCCGCTGAAGCTGAGCTTGCGGTAGTCCGGGCCGATCGAACTATCGCCAGTCAGCGTGATCTCAAGGCGGTGTTCGGACAAATGCGGCCCAGCCCGATCCGGCCATTCAACCAGCACCAAAGCGCCGTCGTCGGCCTCGTCCCAGCCGATTTCAGCGAGTTCATCAGGGTCCTGGATGCGGAAAAGATCGGCATGAACAATGGGGAAAGCCTTGCCTTCATAGGTCTGCATCAAGGTAAAGGTCGGGCTTGGAACCTCAAGCTCCGGGTCGCCGGCCAAATGCTGCACCAGGGCACGCGCCAGCGTCGTTTTGCCCGCGCCCAATTCACCCGACAGTGTCAGCATGTCGCCGGCCGCCAGCCAGCCCGAAAGCCAGGCCGCCACAGACTTCAATTGCGCCTCATTGGCAACGTCAATATGCCAGGCGGCAGTGTCGGGCCTTGCAGATGGGCTCATGCGGGATCCGCTTCCGCACTGGGCGCCGG
>DAICZI010000164.1:0-4845 GCA_027311205.1 Beijerinckiaceae bacterium
GACTTTTTTCGGGCGGCCAGCGCCAACATCAGGCTTTCCGGCCCTGGTGGCGCGACAGTTTCAGCGCCCTCTGTTTGTCGCCAACATGGCGCGCTTGCCTGGCGTGCGCTTCAGTCTGCGCCTGACGCAGATTCCGCTGATTTATACACCTGACCGGGAAGGCGATATCCATGGGCTGACGCAAGCCATCCAGGACGCCATAGAAAAGGACATTCGAACCTTCCCGGCGCAGTGGATGTGGGCGCAGCGGCGCTGGGGTTGAAACTTGGCGGCGGCGCGTGCAGTGATGCGTTCTCACGAGAGGGCTTCGTCCATGCAGATTGTCACCTGGAACGTCAATTCGGTGCGCCAGCGGCTTGAGCATCTTTTGGCCTATCTCAAAGATGTCCATCCTGACGTCATCTGCCTGCAGGAACTCAAATGCGTCGACGAAGCGTTTCCGCGGGCCGAGATTGAAGCGCTGGGCTACAATTGCGCCGTACATGGCCAGAAGGGCTTCAATGGCGTCGCAATTCTCTCAACGCGGCCTTTTGACGTCGAACGCGGGCTGCCGGGCGACGAGAGCGATGTTCATAGCCGCTATATCGAGGCGGTGATCCCCGATGAACACGGGGCCACGCGCGTTGGCTGCCTTTATCTGCCCAATGGCAATCCGGCGGGCACCGAGAAATACACCTACAAGCTCGCCTGGATGGACCGGCTGATTCGGCACGCGCAACATTTGCTGACCTATGAGGAAGCGCTGGTGCTGACGGGTGATTTCAATGTGATCCCGGAGCCACAAGACGCCAAAGACCCGAGCCAATGGATGCAGGATGCGCTGTTTCTGCCGCAGACGCGGCAAAAATTCCGACAGTTGTTGAATTTGGGCCTCACCGACGCGCTGCGCGCGGTTTCAGATGAAGCCGGGCTTTACACGTTCTGGGATTATCAGGCCGGTGCCTTCCAGCGCAACAATGGCATCCGCATTGACCATGCCTTGCTCTCAGGCCAGGCCGCTGACCGACTGGCCAGCGTTTGCATTGATCGGTCTTTGCGCGCGGCCGAGAAACCCTCGGATCATGTGCCCCTGCGCATTACACTCAATTGACGTGGTGTTTGCGATCAGACAGGTAGGCCAGGGCCGCCTGACGATCATCATCTGAAGCCGATGCCATCGCTTTGTCGTAAAGTGCAATGATCCACGCATCCTTGACAGGATCGGTGGCACCTTTGCGGGCCAGCATCAACCACATCAGGCCCTTGGCGCGCTGGCGCACGATGTCATGGCCGCCGTTGAACAGGATGCGTCCGAGGAGCGCTTGGGCTGCGCAGTGATTTTTGGCTGCCGCAAGGCTGAGCCAACCGGCAGCCTGGCGGGCATCGGGCGGTATGCCTTTGCCGTTCAAAAACATCTGCGCCAGATTATATTGCGCATCGGGATTCCGAAAAACGGTGGCGGCGACCTGGAACATGCGCATGGCCAGAATCGGATTGCGTTTGACGTCAGTGCCGGGAATGCCGCGCAGCAAATAGGCCCCGACGGCCACATACGCACTGGAAACCGCCGCCCGGTCACGTCCATCATTGTCACCCTGATGGTAGGAGGTGATGATGTCACGATAATAATGGAAAGCCTTCAGGTCATCGCGGCCAACACCTTCGCCGTCGGCATACATATGGGCCAGCTTCCAGCGGGCGATCGACTGGCCGTGCGCTGCCGCATAGCCCAGCGCCTTCAGCGTAAAGGGCACATTGCCGACTTGATCCGCCTTGAGTCCCTGCTGGAGAGCATCCTCAATATTGCGAAAATGGCCCGGCAGCACCAGCGGCTTGTTGGATGGCGTGGTCGAGCCGTCCAGCGCAAAGGCAGGAAGTGACAGGCAGACGCCAATCGCCAGCGTTCCTGCCAGCGAAAGCCGATCAGATATCCGCATAAACATGGGTCTCTCCCGCATGGCCAGGATGGGTGACCGCGCCATTGACGGCAGGGCCAACCACCTGAGCATATTTCCAGATCGCCCCCGAGCCGTAATCTGTAGTGCGCGGCTTCCAGCCCGCACGCCTTGTCGCAAGTTCTGCCTCATCGAGACGCACTGACAGCGTACCGCTGATTGCATCAAGATCGATAATGTCGCCATCGCGCAGCAAGGCGATGGGGCCACCCACTGCTGCTTCCGGCCCGACATGGCCGACGCAGAAGCCGCGCGTTGCGCCCGAGAAGCGGCCATCGGTGATCAGTGCCACTTTGTCGCCCATGCCCTGGCCATAAAGTGCAGCGGTGGTCGACAACATTTCACGCATGCCCGGCCCGCCACGTGGCCCTTCATAGCGGATCACCAACACATCGCCTTCCCTGTAGCCACGCTTGCGCACGCATTCGAAACATTCTTCTTCGGTATCAAAGCAGCGGGCGGGGCCGGAAAACTTCAGTTGCTCAGTCGTCATGCCCGCAACTTTCACAATTGCACCCTCAGGAGCCAAATTGCCCTTCAGACCGACAACGCCACCATTGGGGCTGAGCGGCTTGTTGGCGGGGCGCACGACATCCTGATGTTCGTTCCACTTCACCTGCTCCATGTTTTCGGCAATTGTGCGACCAGTGACGGTCATACAATCGCCATGAAGGAACCCGTGATCGAGCAGGGTTTTCATCAACTGCGGGATGCCGCCGGCTTCGAACATATCCTTGGCGACATAGCGGCCACCGGGCTTGAGATCGGCGATATAAGGCGTGCGCTTGAAAATCTCGGCGACGTCAAAGAGGTCAAATTTGATGCCGCATTCATGAGCGATGGCAGGCAAATGCAGCGCCGCATTGGTTGAGCCGCCCGAGGCCGCAACAACGGTTGCGGCGTTTTCCAGCGCCTTCAGCGTGACGATATCGCGTGGGCGGATGTTTTTGGCGATAAGATCCATCACCAGTTCGCCAGCCGTCATGCAGAAACGATCGCGGATCTCGTAAGGGGCAGGCGCGCCGGCCGAATAGGGCAACGCCAGGCCGATGGCTTCCGAAACGGTAGCCATGGTGTTGGCGGTGAATTGCGCGCCGCAGGCACCCGCTGACGGGCATGCGACGGATTCCAGCTCGTCGAGGTCGGCACTCGACATATCGCCGACCGAATGCTTGCCAACCGCCTCGAACAGATCCTGCACGGTGACCTGCTGGCCCCGGAAATTGCCGGGCAAAATCGAACCGCCATAAATGAAAATCGAGGGAACGTTGAGACGCACCATCGACATCATCATGCCAGGCAGGGACTTGTCGCAGCCAGCCAGGCCGACAAGCGCATCATAGCAATGGCCACGCATGGTGAGTTCGACCGAATCGGCAATGAGATCGCGCGATACCAACGAGGATTTCATGCCCTGATGGCCCATGGCGATACCGTCGGTGACGGTGATGGTGCAGAACTCGCGTGGCGTGCCACCTGCTGCCGCAACGCCCTTTTTTACTGCCTGCGCCTGGCGCATCAGCGAGATGTTGCAGGGTGCAGCTTCGTTCCAGCACGAAGCCACGCCGACGAGCGGCTGATGAATCTGCTCTCGGGTGAGTCCCATGGCGTACAGATAAGATCGGTGCGGCGCGCGCGCTGGCCCTTCGGTGACGTAACGGCTGGGCAATTTCTTCTTGTCGAACACACGGGCGTCCATCACACTCCACCTTCCAAAATTTCAATGTGTCCAGACCAGACCCCGCCGCCCGAATCTGCTGCGCACTGCGCTTGCAGGGCGCGGCGCAACAATCCTTGCGTAAAAATCTTTATCAATCGGAACTTGCCCCAGTTAACGCGCGCCATTTATGGCTGAAAAGGGGCATTTTTTGCCAGTTTGGCATGAGCCGTTTCAATCCTTGCGACGCGTGGCAATTTTGCAACATTCCTGTAAGCCTCAGGGGAACGAATCCCGGCGCGTGGGATCAGGCTGAACCCTGCCACCAGGGCTGCTGCAGCGGCCGGGGATGGGCGCTTCCGTGGGCGTTCGCGGCCTTGGCCGACTTTATTTCCCCACCAAAGCTGCAGCTTTTGCGGCGTCCCACCACCATGTGCCAGGGGCACCGGGATCGAGCTTGGGTTGTTGGGCCGGTCGATCAAACTCATCGCGCCATGCGAACCACAACACATCCAGATACCACATGGGCACCCAATAATGCCCGGCGCGGAACACCCGGTCAAAGGCCCTGGCGGCAACAGTCAGCGAGGGGCGATCCGTGGCATCGGCAATACGGCTGATCAGCGCATCAAGCACTGGATCGCTGATGCCGGAATAATTCTGCGAGCCGGGCGTTTTCGCGGCAGCCGAGCCATATTGCACGCGCATATAATCGCCGGGCGTCAAGGTGCCGCCCGCCGCAAAGGTGATGATGTCAAAATCAAATTGATTCAAGCGTTCCTGATACTGCGCGACATCGACAATGCGGGCGCTGGCATCAATGCCAAGACGGCGCAGATTGGCAATGAAAGGCTCGGTGTGCGGCTGCAGGGCCGGGTTCGAATCCAGGAATTCCAGCTTGAGGGGTGCGCCATCAGGGCCGAGCAAGGCTGCGCCGCGCCGCGTGCAGCCTGCCGCCAGCAGCATGGTGTTGGCTTGCTGCAGCAAGGTTCGGTCAGAGCCCGTGCCATCCGAAACCGGGGGCACATAAGCATCACCAAAAACTGAAGGATCAAGTTGGGCACGCATCGGCTCCAGCAAGGCCAGTTCCCCTGCGTCGGGCTTGCCCTGCGCCATCATCGGCGAGTTCTGGAACAGCGACACAAGCCTTTTGTAACTCGAATACATGATGGTGCGATTCGTCCATTCAAAATCAAACAGCAAGCCAATGGCTTCGCGCACCGCGCGGTTGGCCAAAGCCGGGCGGCGGGTGTT
>DAICZI010000164.1:4855-5147 GCA_027311205.1 Beijerinckiaceae bacterium
CCCTGGGTCGGCACCGGTCGGCCGCTAGGGAGCGCCTTGCGCTTCACCGCGCCGGATTTGATGGCGGGAAAATCATAGCTGGTATGCCAAAGCTTGGAGGTGAATTCCTCACGGAAATTCAAGGTTCCGGCCTTGAAGGCCTCGAAAGCGGCGGTGCGGTCGCGGAAGTATTCGTAACGCACCGTGGCAAAATTATTCTGGCCGACGTTAACGGGCACATCCTTGCCCCAATAATCGGGTACCAGCTCAAATTCGATGCTGCGACCGGCATCAAAGCGCCGCACTTTATAGG
>DAICZI010000165.1 GCA_027311205.1 Beijerinckiaceae bacterium
GATAAAGACCGTCCCAAATTACGAGAGGAAAATCCATGGCGCTTACCAAGCTGGATCCGAATACCGCCTTGATCATCGTCGACCTGCAGAAGGGCATCGTCAGCCTCCCCGTTATCCACCCGATTGGCGACATCATCGAGCGGTCTCGGGCGCTGGCCGACGCCTTCCGCGAGCGCGAATTGCCGGTGGTGCTGGTCAACGTCACCGGCGGCGCGCCAGGCCGGACGGAACAGCCTCGTCAAACGGGCTCCCGTCCGGAAGGGTGGGCCGAACTCGCCCCCGAATTGAATCAACAACCGACTGACATCACGGTGACGAAGCGCACCTGGGGCGCCTTTGCCAGCACGGATCTCGAAGTTCTGTTGAAAGCGCGGGACGTCACCCAGGTGGTGATCGTGGGCGTTGCGACGGGAACCGGCGTCGAGGCGACAGCGCGCCAGGCCTATGAGGCTGGATTCAATGTCACTTTGGCCATCGACGCCATGACCGACATGCGCCCCGAAGCTCATGACTACAGCATCAGGAACGTCTTCCCCCGGCTCGGCGAGACTGGCACGACGCAGCAGATTATCGGCCTCCTCCCCGCAAGGCGCGCGTAAGATGTCCTGGCTCCTTCTCCTTTCCTATTTTCTTGGCGGCGCGTTCCTCGCGAACGCGGTCCCCCATTTCGTTAGCGGCATGATGGGCCGGCCGTTCCAGAGTCCGTTCGCCAAGCCGCCCGGACACGGGCTTTCCTCCTCGAGCGTCAACGTGCTTTGGGGCTTTTTCAACATTGTCGTCGGCTATGTCCTCGTCTTTCGCGTCGGCGAGTTTGACCTGAAGAACACCGGTGACGTCATTGCATGCGGCGCTGGCGTGCTCCTGATCGCGCTGTTTTCTGCCCGGCACTTTGGCCACCACCACGGCGGCAACCAGCCGGGGTCTCCATGAGGGCACCTTTTGCGGGCGTTTTTCGGTCGCTGCGAGGTTTTGACTATCAAGTCCGGGTCATCGGTGCCTTCGTCTCCAATGTCGGCACCTGGATGCAGCGGACGGCCCGGAGCGGATGGCGGCGAAAGCCGTGATCGTTGCGCAGACCGAGCGATTACACTGGCGTCGGAGTGCATCTCGCGTATTAATGCTGGGCCGACGGGGTAGCAAAATCCTGGGTGATTTCGGCCATCAAAGGATCGCTGAACCCAGCCTTGCGCAGGTCAGCGAAGCCGCCAAGGACGCTTTTTTCCCATAGTGTGCCGTCACTCAGGGTTTTCTCCCCCCGATGCGCGAGGTAGATTGTTCGCGCTTCAGCGGTGCGGCGCAGCATCATCAGCGCATCAGCTTGGATTGTCAGCAGCCAAAGCTTTTGCGGTGCCACAGCGATGGCTTCATTTGAAACGGCCAGCGCATCTTGGAAATTGCCGACGAGCAGGAAATGATATGCGAGGTGGCCGAGCGCCGTTGCGTAAGCGGCAACATTGTTTTTCGCCTGTGGGGTCGCGTCGCGGGCAAAGGTGGCGAGATCTATGGCCAGCCCTGCTTCGAAAGCAGCGCGGGCTTGTTCTGGGTGGGCCAGCTTCTGCAAGGCATTTCCAACCAGATAGTCCGCAACCGACAGGTCACGCTGCCAGCCCGAATTGCCTGGATCTTTTTTTGAGAGCATGTCGAAAATGTCGCGCTCCGCCTGATAGGCGGCCAGGGCTTTCGGCATGTTATGCTGCTCTGACCAAATATCGCCCATTCTCTCGTCCGAAACCGCAATATCACGCCGCCAAATTGTATTTTCCGGATCGGATTTTGTCAGAGTCTCCATTATGGCGTGGCTTGCATCATAGTTGGTCAGGGCCTGTGACAGATGGCCCGTTGCCAGCGCAATGTCGGCGATATTGATGTCAGAGACGGACAGGTCGCGCTGCAGGCCGGTGTTGCTGGAATCGGATTTTGCGAGTTGCGCCTTGATGGTTCGCGCGTCTTGAAACACGGCCAATGCTTTTGGAAGATCACCATTTGATTTCAGCACGTACCCAAGCTTTTCATAGGCCCAGGCAAGATCACGCTGGAAAACGACATTGCCGGGTTGCTCCTTCGCTAGTTTCTGCATCATCACGAGGCTGGCGTTAAAGGCAGCCAGGGCACCGGGCACGTCGCCTTGCGATTGGCGCAAACTGCCCATTTTTTCATCCGCCCATGCCAGGTCACGCTGCAAATCGGTGTTGCCAGGATGGGCCGCCACAAGCTTTGCAGCATTGGCGACACTTGCCTGATAGGAGGCGCGTGCCCCCGGCACATCGCCTTCAGCATACTGGACATCCCCCAACCTGATCAGCTTTTCGGACAGCTCTCGCTGAAAATCGGTATTATGCGGCTGACTTCGTGCTAGTTGCCTGACAATTTCGAGGGACTTGCCAGCGTCTTGCTGTGCGCCCTTTGTGTCACCCTGCGCAAGCAATGTGATGGCAGCCTCGGAAAGCGCAGCCGCCTGACTGTTTAGCATGCCTGCGCTCGACAGCCCTGATTTGACCAATTGGTCGAGCATTTTTAGGGCTGGGTCGAGGATCGCGCCGATGACGTTGACAGACACGCCTTTGACGTCGCGGAATTTTTGAGCGAGTGTGAAGACCACTGAATTGGCGGTCTGCGTCGCTGCGGTGAGCGCGATCTGCGTCTGCTTGTTGGCAGCAAGCGCCGCATTGCGCTGCTGCCATGCCACCCAGCCAACGCCGCCCATGCCAATCGCCGCAACCACGGCCGTAGCTGTCAGCAACCGCAGAAAGCGGGTGCGTTTTTGGGCTTCCCTGGCGGCGGCTTTGACGAAGGCCTGCATGGCGGCGGGCGCGTCTCTGGCAAAGCGCGCCAGCATCTGTTGCGCACCGCCGAGCAGGGCGGTTGAAATCATCAGGTGGCGGGTTTTGTCGCGCGGGCTGGCCTGGCTCCAGGCCTCGACCAGCGGCTCCAAAGTGTGGCGGGTGCGGATCAACGGCGCGGCTTGCCGCAGAATATCGGCCGCCTGCGGCCAGATGCGCAGCAGCGCCTCATGCACCGGGCGTACCTGCGCCACCGCGCCATCGCTTTCGGCTGTCAGCAGGCGGCTCTGGACAAAGGCCTCGACCAGCGCCGTGCGGGCCGGCTGGCTGGCCTCGAACATCTGGCGGGCCAGCGGCGTGATAATCGGTCTCTGCGCGCCGGTGACCGGATCATTCATCGTGTCGCTGACGAGGCCCGACACCAGCGCAAAGAGCTGAGCGCGGGCTTCGGGCGCAAGATTCGCCATGGCTTCGTTGGCGGTCTGCGTCACCGCCTCATCCATGCCGTGATAATCATCATGACGCAGCACGCCATCGCCGCGCGCCGCTGCCGCGCTGTCCAGCCGCGCCAACGTCATTTGCAGCAAGGGCAAAGCGTCGCCGCCTTTGGCATCGGCGACCAGACGGGCGGCGAGCGAGCCTTGCACGCCGCCCTCGTAGCGCAGCGGCGGCTCGCAAGCCGCCACCGGGCGGGTGACAATCTCTTCCAGTTCGCTGGCATGGGGTGGCACCAGATCAAAGCTCGCCCCAGCTTCACGCAGGGCCAGCAGCGCCGGAATCGCCTGAAACGAGGCATAGGCATCCGAGCGCAGCGCCATCACCACATAGGCAAGCCCGCCCTGCACCATGCCATGCAGCAGCGCGGCAAAGCTTGCGGCCACGTCGGGCGTCGCCTCGGAGAACAGCCGCTCGGCCTGATCCAGCGCCAGCGCCAGCCGTGCCGGACGCGGGGCGGCAAAGTTCATCTGCGCCTGACGCTGCGTGGCGGCCATATGCAGCGCCTGACGCAAAGGCGCCAGCGCAATGGTGGCATCGCCCGCCAGTTGCCGGGCCAGCACCAGGCCATCGCCAAAGCCGATCTGGCCGAGATAAGCGCCAAGCGCCGCTTCGGTTTGCAGGGCTTGGGCCAGCGCCTGAAAGGGTTCCGCCCCGGCGCTCATCAGCGCGGGCCGCCAGAGGTCAACTTCCGGGATGATGCCGGGCACAATCATCTGCGGCAGCAGCGCGGCACGCAGCAGCGAGGATTTGCCCGAGCCGCTGGAGCCGATCAGCAGCAAAAACGGCAAGCGATGATCGCCCCCCGCACCCGCCTCGCGCAGCCGCGCCAGCGCCTGCGCCCTTGCGAGATCACGGCCAAAGAACACGCTGGCGCGGTTTTCCTCGAAGGCGGCGAGGCCGGGAAACGGCGAGCCTTGCAGGTGCCGGTCCCATGTCGGCCCGGCGAGCCTGAAACCCTTGCGCTCCAGCCATTGGCGCAGGCACTCTTCCAGTTGCCGCGCAAAGTCATCACTGGAGGTGAACGGCTGGAAAGCCGCAAGAAACCGGCCCTCGCTGTCACGAAACCACGTGTCGAAAAAGGCGACCAACTGCTGCCACTGCGCCTCGCGCTCGCGCCGGTCCTGCGCATCCAGCCTGATGGCCGGGGCTTCGGGAAAGCGGAAGACATAGACATCGGGCAACTCGCCGCTGCGGCGCTTTTCGATGGCCGAGAGCACCTCATAGGCCGAACCACTGGGATAAGGCTCGCCCGAGGGCAGTTTCGGGAAATTGTCAGGCAGCTTCGTGCCCAGCCGCGCCTTGAAAATTGCGATGACAAGATCGCAATCGGCGGATTGCGGGATCTGATCCTGAAACGTCTTGTCAGCGGTATAATAGGCCGCTTCCCAAAACACCGGCTTGATCATCATGCGCCCGGCAAACTCGCCGTTCAGCCGCTCGATGACCTGATCAACCCGCAGCCGCTCCTCCGGCACATCGCCGGGGGAGGATACAAACAGCCTGAAGTGCGTTTCCGCCATGCCAGCCCCGTGCAGGTTCGAGCGCAATAATCAATCATGAGTCAACTTTAGCTGCAAGCAGCGCGCGCCGCGAGGGCAAACCGGCCAACTTACAAGACCTGGCCGCCGGGGTGCGATATCACGGATGATTTCATCAATCAGGGATCCGGCGAACCCGGCATTGTCTGGGGCGCAGGCTATTTTCCAAACCCGGCAAGTAGCCTGTCGATCAAGGCAAGATCACTTTTGTAAACCGCCACATCGGGATGCGCGGCGGCCAATGGCGCGATGATCGCGCGACCGGCAGTCAAGGCAGCGCGAGCTTTGCCGGTGTCAGGCGGGGTTTGGGTGAGATAGACCAAAG
>DAICZI010000166.1 GCA_027311205.1 Beijerinckiaceae bacterium
CGTAATCGCTAAAGGGGGTTTATGTGCCAAACAGCTCGCTCCTGGTCTGAGGCGCGGGGGGACGGAATCCGCCCAAAATTCTCCTCGCCAAACTCTGGAAAACGCATTAGGCTCATTTTGCTGACCGTGCAAAATGAACCTTCACCTGCGGTGCTGGGAAGGATGGAGCGTGTGGGATGTTCAACCTCAATGATATCATGCAGGCCGCCCAGGGTGGCCAGGGCATATCAAACCTGGCGCAGCAATTCGGATTATCTCCAGAACAGGCGCAAGCGGCGGTCAGTTCACTGATTCCGGCCCTGTCACAGGGGCTGCAAAGCAAGATGGGCGATGCCAATGGATTGGGCTCGATCATCAGTGCAGTAAGCCAACCGGTCAACCAGCAGGCTTTCAATGATCCGGTAGCGGCGGCCCAATCGGCGGCGACGGCTGGATCGAATATTTTGGGCTCCCTGTTTGGTTCCCCGAATGTCACGCAACAGGTAGCGCAGGCCGCCGCATCGCAAACCGGGTTGCGGCCGGATATTCTCGCTTCCATGATGCCCATCGTGGCATCCATGGCCATGGGGGGCATGTTCAAATCCATGCAGAACCAGGGCATGGGTAATATGCTCGGCCAATTGACCAATGCGGCAGGTGGCGCGGGCGGCATGGGCAATATTCTCAGCCAGGTGATGAATTCGGCGACCAGCGGAGCGACGGGCGCGACACCTGCAGCCGGCGGCTTGATGGGCATGATGACCAGCCTGTTTGGCGGTTTTTTTGGCGCGGGCAGTGGGGCAACGGCTGGCGCGACGGTGCCGGGCGGGCTCGATCCGGCGCTGGTTCAGGACGGCATTAACGCGCTGAGCAAAATGATGCAGCCAGGCCTGCAGGTTGCCGCTGACCATCAGGCGAATTTGCAGAGCATTCTGGGATCGGTACTGAAGCCGCAATCCTGAGCGGCCTGTGTCTGGGCCAGCGCGTGAATCCGGGCTGGCCAAAGATCGGGGCTGCCATTGTGGCCATGCCCCGCGCGCGTTGGCTGATCAGACGTAAGAAGCAACTTTATTGAAGATCGGCACGAGCGTTGTACCGATTTTCGTCACGCTCGCGACGATAGCCGTGGAGATAAGCAGCGCAATCATCGCATATTCGATCGCGGTTGCCCCGGATTCATTGTCGAGAAACTGCCTTAGCATTATGATTTGCTCCTGTCCGGGCTCGACTTAACAGCGCAAACATTCCAGACTGGTTAACGTCCGGCGATACAATCAGGCTTGGCTAATGTTTGCTTGCGTTGCCTTGCGAAACTGGCACTGAACGGCTCTTGACCGGCCCCTTCAACGGCAGGTTTTCGCCACTTTCGCCAGAGCCTGCTCCAGGCCGCTAAGAGAATAGGTGTCGGTTGTGACATGACCCTTGATGGAGGGGGCGGCCACCACGAGCTGATGCCGGTGGCGCAAGGCCTCCACAAATGCCTGGCGCTGCGCCGGATTTTTTAGCCAGAGCGTCGTTTCGGTTCCCACAAATTGAAACGTCGAGTTGCCGAATGCCGCCGTCGCATTCGCGCCGTTGCGCATATGGAATCCTTCGATGATTGACACTTCGTCCCGAATGTTGAGCTTGGGTTGGGTCGAGATGAAAATGTAGGCCGGGTCGCGTTTCAGGCCATCGGGCATCCGCTTTTTGGGTTGAGACAAGGCATAACAGGTTTTGTTTTTGCCTTCCTCGCCGACATAGGCATTCCAATCGCCATAAGACCCGACGAGGCTGGGGCCAGCCGCGGCGCTTTTGCTGTTTGCGGCGGGATGTTTGGCGGACTTCGAATGAGGCTTGTGATGACGGGTCCTGGCAACCAGCTCCGGCTTCGCCAGTGTGGTGGCCGAGGCAGCCCCGACTCCCAAAACGACGACCACCGCGCCAATCGCTGCGGCACCTCTCGACAGTCTGCACCTTGCCATCATGCAACTTCCTCACGTATCATTATGTTGCTGGACTCACGAATGATCGCAGCCGGGACTTTCCGAATCAGGACGAAACCCTAGCACAAAATCGTCGCGCCCAGCCCTTGTCCGCCCCGCGAAGCGCGTTGAAAATATCTGCACAAGGGTTGGTGGCGGCTCGGCCTCGATTCCTGAGGCATGAAAGACACTTGATAGACCCTCCTTTGTTGGGTTTCAGGTGCTTCAGGCGGCAAAAGCAAGTCGCGCGCGAGATCATGTCTCCTCCGACACAATTCTTGCTGCCCCCTTTGCCGCCGCGCAACAATACCCATATAATGTCGGCGCGATTTACCGCAGCCTCAGGGAGGCCGCCATGGCGTCTGATCACCACGATAAGCAACCCGACACGCACCAAGTGTCGCTGGCGGATAAATATGATCTGGCCAAGGACCGGGTGTTTCTCTCCGGAACGCAGGCGATTGTGCGCCTGCTGCTGATGCAAAAGGCACGCGATGCGGCGGCGGGGCTGAATACGGCGGGCTTTGTCTCGGGCTATCGCGGCTCGCCTTTGAGCGGGATTGATGTCCAGTTGCAGCGCGCCAAGGCGGCGTTTGACAATGCGCATATCGTTTTTACGCCGGGTCTTAATGAGGATCTGGCGGCGACGGCCATTTGGGGGGCGCAGCAGGCTGAGATGCGCGGCGAAGGCCGTTTTGATGGCGTGTTTGCGATCTGGTATGGCAAGGGGCCGGGGGTGGATCGCTCGGGCGATGTCTTCCGCCATGCCAATCTTGCGGGCACCTCGCGCTATGGCGGTGTGCTGGCCTTGATGGGCGATGACCACACCGCCGAATCCTCGACCACGGCGCATCAATCCGAATTCGATTTCGTCGACAAGATGATGCCGATCCTGTCACCTGCTGGCGTGCAGGAATTGCTGGATTACGGCCTGATGGGGTTTGCTCTCAGTCGCTATGCTGGTGTCTGGGTTGGCCTCAAGGCGATGAAAGACACGGTCGAATCAACGGCCTCCGTGTCAGGCGCGGTGGGGCGGATTGTTACCCGCGTGCCGGACGATTTTGTCATGCCACCCGGCGGCCTCAACATTCGCCCGGGTGATGGCATTCTGGAGCAGGAAGCCCGCCTGCAGGAGTACAAACGCCAGGCCGTCGTCGCGTGGCTCAAGGTCAACCATCTCAACCACATCATCATGTCCGGCGGGCGGAGCCCCCGCATCGGCATTCTCACCACGGGCAAGTCCTACCTTGATGTGCGCCAGGCGCTGGATGATCTTGGGATTGACGAGGTGCGGGCCAGCGCGCTGGGGCTGCGGCTCATGAAGCTGGGTTGCCCGTGGCCAGTGGTTCCCGATGAACTCGTCGCCTTTGCCGCTGGGCTTGAACTCATCATCGTGGTGGAGGAAAAGCGCTCGCTCATTGAAGTGCAGGTGCGTGAAGAGCTTTATGGCACACCCAACCAGCCGGTGGTCATCGGCAAGCATGATGAACAGGGTGCGTGGCTGTTTCCGGTCAAAGGCGCGCTCGATGCCAATGATATTGCGGTGGCCATTGGAACGCGCATTCTGGCGCGCACGCCCGATGCGGAGGTGGCCGCAGCGGTGGCGCGGCTGAAAGCGGCGCAGGTGGCATTGGCTGAAACCCGCGATGCGGGCGTGCGCATCCCGTATTTTTGTTCAGGGTGCCCGCATAATTCCTCGACCAAAGTGCCCGAGGGCGCGCGCGCCTATGCCGGCATTGGCTGCCATTACATGGCGCAGTGGATGGATCGCTCGACTGAAGGTTATACCCAGATGGGCGGCGAGGGGGCCAACTGGATTGGCGAAGCGCCGTTTTCCAAACGTGGCCATGTGTTCCAGAACCTGGGCGATGGCACCTACAACCATTCCGGCGTGCTGGCACTGCGTTTCGCCATCGCGGCGGGCACCAACATCACCTACAAGATCCTTTTCAACGATGCCGTGGCCATGACGGGCGGCCAGCATCATGAGGGCGGGCTGACAGTGGCCAAGGTCGCGGCGCAGGTGGCGGCGGAAGGGGCTCAACGCCTCGTGGTTGTGACCGACGAGCCGGAAAAATATGGCAGCGGCACCTTGCTGCCGAGCGGCACCAAAGTGTTTCATCGCGATGATCTCATGAGCGTGCAGCGCGATCTTGCCGCTGTCGGGGGCGTCAGCGTCATGATTTATGACCAGACCTGCGCCGCCGAAAAACGCCGTCGCCGCAAGAGGGGCGAGATGGTCGATCCCGACAAGCGGGTGATCATCAATGAACTGGTGTGCGAGGGCTGCGGCGATTGCGGCGTTGCCTCCAATTGCGTCTCGGTTCAGCCGCTCGACACCGAATTTGGCCGCAAGCGCAAGATTGACCAATCGAGCTGCAACAAGGATTTTTCCTGTGTCAACGGCTTTTGCCCGTCGTTTGTCACGGTGTCGGGGGCGCGTATCAAAAAAGCTGAAACGCGACCGATGCTGGAGGCGCAAGGGTCGGCCTTGCCCGAGCCGCAGCCCCGCCAGATTTCGCCGGATCGGCCGTTTGGCATACTGGTCAACGGCGTCGGCGGTACTGGCGTTGTCACCATTGGCGCGATCCTTGGCATGGCGGCGCATATCGAGGGGCTCGGCTGTGGCATGATCGACATGGCTGGCCTTGCGCAAAAGGGCGGCGCGGTGTTCAGCCATGTCAAATTGGCGACCACGCCCGAGGGTATCCATGCCATAAGGGTTGCGGCGGGCTAGGCCGACCTCGTGCTGGGCTGCGATCTGGTGGTATCGGGCTCGAAGAAGGTGCTGGCCAGCGTGCGCAAGGGCGAAACCGCGCTGGTGATCAACACGGCGGAAGTCTATCCGGGTGATTTCGCCCGCAATGCCGATTATTCCATTCCCGGTGTGCGGATCAGACAGGCCCTGGAAAAATCGGGCGCGCAGAGGGCGCATTTCATTGATGCGGGCTCCATGGCGACGACGCTGCTCGGCACATCGATTGCTGCCAACATGTTCATGCTCGGCTATGCCTGGCAGCAGGGCTACGTGCCGTTGGCGGCGGCTTCCATCGAGCGGGCCATCACGCTGAATGGCGAGGCCGTGGCGATGAACCTTGCGGCTTTCACATGGGGCCGCAGCGCCGCCTTCGAGCCGGAGAGTATAACCGGTAAAGATCTTGCAAGCGCGCAACTCCAA
>DAICZI010000167.1 GCA_027311205.1 Beijerinckiaceae bacterium
CGGCAGGCTCGCCGCCCGCGCCACATCGCAGCGTGAAGGCGTCACCATCGCCGCGGAACTGTTGGCCGAACTGGAAGCCCTGTGATGGGCGTGGAACTGTTTTCGAGCGAGGCTTGCGCACCATGACCGGCAAAACCCCACGACGCTCCATCGAAAGCCTGCGCAGCCAGCGCTGGTTTGCGGTGGATGACATGCGTGCCTTCTCGCATCGCCAGCGTTTCCAGCAAATCGGCTTCAACCGCGAAGAATTCATGGATCGGCCGGTGATCGCCATTCTCAACACCTGGAGCGACATGAGCCCCTGCCACGCGCATTTGCGCGAACGGGCCGAGGCGATCAAGCGCGGGATTTACCGCAAGGGGGGCTTCCCGGTGGAAATTCCGGTGATTTCAGTGGGCGAGATCGTCGTCAAGCCGTCTACCATGCTTTACCGCAATTTCCTCGCCATGGAGGCCGAGGAGGCGCTGCGCTGCCACCCGATTGATGGCGCGGTGCTGCTGGGCGGTTGCGACAAATCCACCCCCGGCCTGTTGATGGGGGCCTTTTCGATGGATCTGCCGGTGATTTATTGCCCGGCAGGGCCGATGTCGAACGGCCAATGGCGCGGCGAGAAGGCGGGGGCTGGCACCCACACCAAGAAATTCTGGGAGGAGCGCCGGGCCGGGCGCGTCAGCGATGCCGAATGGATTGAACTTGAAACCAGCATGACCCGCTCGTTTGGCACCTGCAACACCATCGGCACCGCCTCAACCATGACCGGCATTGCCGAAGCGCTGGGCATGACCTTGCCGGGGGCCTCGTCCATCCCGGCCGCCGATGCCGCCCATCCGCGCATGGCGGCGCGCTGCGGTGAGCGCATTGTCGACATGGTGCTTGAAGACATGAAGCCCTCGACCTTCATCACCCGCGGCTCGTTCCTCAACGCGATGGCGGTGTGGATGGCGCTCGGCGGTTCGACCAATGCGGCCATTCACATGATTGCCATGGCGGGGCGGCGCGGCATCGATATTTCCCTCGGCGACATGGCCGAGGTCGCGGCCAAAGTGCCGGTCTTGACCAATGTTTACCCCATCGGCAGCAATCTGATGCAGGATTTTTATTTCGCTGGCGGCATGCAGGCGCTGATGCGCAAGATGGGCGAGGCGCTGGATGGCACGCAAATGACCGTCAATGGCGCAACGATTGCCGAAAACTGCGCCGGTGCGCCGTGTTCGGACGACGACATGATCCGGGATTTCGACAGTCCCGTGGTGCCGCTCGCCAAGGGGCGCACATTGGTGGTGCTGAAAGGCAATCTCGCGCCCGACGGCTGCGTGATCAAACCATCGGCCTGCCAGCCCACATCTTCTGAAACATACTGGCCCGGCGCTGGTGTTTGATTCGCCAGCCGAGATGGCGCGGCTGGTGGAGGACAGCCATCTCGATGTCACTGCCGACACGGTGCTGGTGCTGCGCAATGCCGGGCCGGTCGGCGCACCGGGCATGCCGGAATGGGGGGCGCTGCCGATCCCCAAAAAGCTGCTGGCGCAGGGGGTGCGCGATATGGTGCGGCTGTGCGACGGGCGCATGAGCGGCACGCATTATGGCACCTGTGTTCTGCATATTGCGCCCGAAGCGGCCGTAGGCGGGCCGCTGGCCCTGCTTAAAACCGGTGACATGGTGGCGCTTGACGCCGAGGCCGGGCGCATCGACATGCTGGTCGACGAGGCCGAACTGGCACGTCGTCGCGCCGCCTGGAAGCCCGCTCCCACCTATGCCCGCTCCTATGCGGCGCTTTATCAGCACCACGTAAGCCAGGCCGACAAGGGCTGCGATTTCGATTTTCTGAGTGCCCCGGGCATCGTGCCCGAGCCGCCGATCTTTTGAACCGATGGATACCCAGCCTTATACCAGCGTCATCTACCGCTCGCTGCAATCGCGTCATGTTCTGATCACCGGTGGCGCGTCGGGCATTGGCGCGGCGATGGTCGAAGCCTTTTCGGCGCAGGGAGCGCGCGTCAGTTTCCTCGATATTGCCGAGGCGGAGGGCAGGGCGCTGGAAGCGACATCCGGCGCCCAGTTCGTGCCTTGCGATGTGACAGATCTGGCCGCGTTGCAGGAGACGATCCGGGCCATCGGCGCTGCGCAGGGTGGCCTCGATATTTTGGTCAACAATGCCGGCAATGACCAACGCGAGGCCTTTGGCGAGGTGACGCCCGCAAGCTGGCATCGGTTGCTGGCGCTCAATCTTGATCACCAGTTTTTTGCGACGCAAGCGGCAACGCCGTTTCTGGCCAAAGCCGAACACCCGAGCGTCATCATGCTCGGCTCGATCTCCTGGATGCGCGGCCGCCCAGGCATGACAGCCTATACCAGCGCCAAAGCGGCGATCAACGGATTGACCCGCACATTGGCGCGCGAATTGGGCGCACAGCGCATCCGCGTCAATTGCATCGTGCCGGGCGCGATCCTGACGGCACGCCAGCAGGAAAAATGGCTCACCCCGGAATTGAATCAGGAATTCATCAACCTGCAGGCTCTGAAATTCCGGCTTGATGCCAGCCACGTTGCACGGCTGGCGCTCTATCTCGGCTCGACTGAAAGCGCAGGATCAACCGGGGCAAATTTCATCGTTGATGCCGGTCTGACGCAGAATTAGGGGCTCAGGGGATGACAGCAGACAGTGATTTCGCGCCAGAATCCGCATCATGGTTGCTGTCCGTTTGATCTGACTGCATCATCCATCAAGGAAATCACACTCTTCAAGGACAACACTGTGGTTCAAACAATCCGCTACGGCCTGATCGGCGCTGGCACCATGGGGCAGGAACATCTGCGCAATCTGGCTTTGATTTCCGGCTCGCGGGTCACGGCGATGGCTGATCCCCATGAAGCCTCGCTGCACACCGCACTGAAGCACACGCGCGATGTGCCGCAGTGCTTTGCCAGCACCGAGGCGATGCTGGCCAGCGGCCTTTGCGATGCGCTGATTGTCGCGAGCCCCAATGATCAGCATTTTGGCCTGATGTCGAAGCTGTTTCGTGATGGCCCAGCGCTGCCGCTTCTGGTGGAAAAACCGGTCTGCACCACCGGTGCCGATTGTCTGGCGCTCGACGAACTGGCCCGACATTATGCCGCGCCCGTCTGGGTGGGCATGGAATATCGCTATATGCCCCCGGTGCAAGCTGTTCGCGCCGAACTGGCCGCAGGCGCGGCGGGCGATGTGCGGATGATCGCGATGCGCGAGCATCGCTTTCCGTTTCTGGTGAAGGTTGATGACTGGAATCGTTTCGCGCGCCGCACCGGTGGCACATTGGTGGAGAAATGCTGCCATTTCTTCGATTTGATGCGGCTGATTGCCGGGGCGGATGCGGTGCGCGTCTATGCGTCGGGCGGCGCTGACGTCAATCATCGCACTGAAATCTATGACGGCATGGTGCCCGATATCATCGACAATGCCTTTGTGATCATCGATTTTGCCAATGGCCGCCGCGCCGCGCTTGATCTTTGCATGTTTGCGCAAGGCTCTGGCTGGCAAGAGGAATTTGCGGTTACGGGCAGCGAAGGCAAGGTCGAATGTTTCGTGCCGCCGGACGAGAATTTCTCGACGGCGGGCGCTGGGCGCAAGGCGGAAATCGTGGTTTCGCCGCGTGAGCCGCAAGGCCCGCGCCGTCGCGAGATCGAGGTCGATGCCGCGGTGCTGAAAGCCGGGCACCATCACGGCGCGACCTATTTCCAGCACCTCGGTTTCCGCAAAACCGTGCTGGAAGGCGCGCCGGTGGAGGTCAGCCTGACCGACGGGCTCAAAGCTGTGGTGATCGGCCTTGCCGCCGAACTCTCGCTTCGCGAAAGCCGGGCAGTGGCGATTGATGGGCTGAAGTTTGGGTGACGGGTTCTGTAGCTTCGGGGCCGCAAATTCAGTTGCACTAAATTATGTCCCTCGCTATCTTGCCTTATGACCCTCTCCGAATGGCTGGTGCAGCAAAATTTGAGTCGCAAGGACTTTGCCCGGCGCATCGGCGTTTCGGCGGGGGCGATCACGCAATTCTGCAATGATCCGCGCTCGTGGATTTCGCGCGATACGGCCTTGCAGATTGTTGCTGCCACCGGCGGCGCGGTTACGCCCAATGATTTTCTCGCCCTCACTTCCAGGAGCACGCCCTTGTTAAGCACCGTGACGCAAGCCATTGAAGCCATTGCCAGGGGCGAAATGGTTATAGTTACCGACGATGACGATCGCGAAAACGAAGGCGATCTGATCATCGCCGCCAGCCATTGCACCACCGAGGCCATGGCCTTCATCATCCGCAATTGCTGCGGCATTGTCTGCGCGCCCATCACCGCTGATGATGCGCGGCGGCTTGGCCTTGCGCCCATGGTTTCGGCCAATGACGCGCCGCTCGGCACCGCCTTCACCGTCACCGTCGATGCCAGGCACGGCTTGACCACCGGTATTTCCGCCGAGCAGCGCACCAATACGGTGCGGGCTTTGGCCAATGGCAATATGGGGGCGGGGGATTTCGTGCGCCCCGGCCATGTGTTTCCGTTGATTGCCCGCGATGGCGGCGTTTTGATGCGCTCGGGCCATACTGAGGCGGCGGTTGACCTCTGCCGCCTTGCCGGCCTGCCGCCGGTTGGCGTGATTTGCGAACTTGCCAATGATGACGGCACCGTGATGGCTGGACGGCAGATCGAGGCTTTCGCCAAGAAGCACCACATCCGGCAGATTTCAGTGTCCGATCTCATCGCCTACCGGCAATCGCGCGAGAAGCTCGTCGAGCGCATTGCCACGATGCACGTCGAATCCAGCATTGGCCCCATGACAGCTCATGTCTATGTCACACCTTTTGACGAAGTGCAGCATTTTGCCTTTGTTTATGGCCCTGTCGGCGATGGCCTTAACATGCCCGTGCGGCTGCACCGCGCTGATATCATGGCCGATGTCATTGGCGGCGGCGTCGCGATCAATGCTGCCTTGCAAAGCTTTGCGGCCAATGGGCGCGGGATTCTCGTATATTTGCGGGATGGCGCGGCGGGCGTGCC
>DAICZI010000168.1 GCA_027311205.1 Beijerinckiaceae bacterium
CAAGCGCCACCCATATGATTGCCGCCCCGATTACCAGAATGAACACCGCGGCCGCCAGATTGACACGGGCGCGGTGGTCATCGTCCTCATGATCATTGTCGGGGCTCATGCACCCCAGACCTCGCGGGCAATATCGACAATCATCGCCAGTTTCGCCCACTGCTGCTCATGATCCAGCGTGTTGCCTTCCTCGGTCGAGGCAAAGCCGCATTGCGGGCTGAGGCAGAGCTGTTCGAGCGGCGCGAACTTTGCCGCCTCCTCGATGCGCCGCAAAATATCATCACGCTTTTCGAGGGCGCCGGATTTCGAGGTTACCAGCCCCAGCACAACTTTCTTGCCCTTGGGCAGAAAGCGCAAGGGCTCGAAACCGCCGGCCCGCTCGGTGTCCCATTCCATGAAATAACCATCGACATTGATGCCGTTGAACAGCAGATCGGCCACCGGCTCATAGCCGCCCGAGGCGACAAAAGTGGAGCGGAAGTTGCCCCGGCAAAGGTGCATCGTGATCGCCATGTCTTTCGGGCGGCCAGCCACGGCGGCATTGATCATATTGGCATAAATCTGCGGCTGACGGGCCGGATCATCGCCGCGTTCGGCCAGCATCCGGCGCTGCTCGGGATCGCAGAGATAGGCAAAGCTCACGTCATCAAGCTGCAAATAACGGCAGCCCGCCTCCGCAAAGGCGGTGACCGCGCCGTGATAGGCCTGGCCCAGATCAGCGTAAAAATCTTCCATTGCTTCATAGACGCCCATGTTGATCATTTTGCGCCCGCCGCGATAATGCAGCATCGAGGGTGAGGGAATGGTCATTTTCGGCGTGCGCGTCGTGTGGGCTTTCAGAAACTTGAAATGCTCCACCATCGGGTGATCCTTGAAGCCAAGCTTGCCGGTAACGCGCGGGGCTTCGGCCTTGGTGGTGACACCGGCGAACTGGATGCCATGATCGACTTGCACCATGGTGACGCCCTGCAGCGCGCCGATAAAATCAAAATGCCACCAGGCGCGGCGAAATTCGCCATCGGTTATGCCCTCAAGACCGATTTCTTCCTGTTTTTTGATCAGCTTGATGATTTCGGCGTCTTCAACCGCCTTCAGCCCGGCAGCGTCAAGCCGCCCGGCCTCATGGCCGATGCGCGCCGCCTTCAGCGGGTTGGAGCGCAAAAGCGAACCGACTTGATCGGCACGGAAGGGGATTTTGTGCATGATGGTTTCCTCCAGAATGGCCTGTAATCGAAGCCGTCTTGGCGCAAGGTTAGGCCCTGCCGAGTGCCTCTGGCAAGGGTTCCCGGCGCGTTACGCCGGGTGCTGCTACAGGCGCCAGGGTGACTGGATCATATGAGGAGGCGCGCACGCCACGAGGTCAAATGTCGCCCAGCGCCAGCGGCTTCGGGCCGCCGGTTGCCCAATCCAGCAGTTCAACAGTGTGGACGATGGGCAGCGCGGTGCCGGAGGCAATCTGAGTCAAACAGCCGATATTGCCCGCCGCGATGCAATCGGGCGCGAGGCTGGCGATGTTGGCGACCTTGCGATCCCGCAAGGCGGTCGCAAGCTTAGGCTGCAGCAGATTGTAGGTGCCCGCCGAGCCGCAGCACAGATGGCCCTCGTGCACATCCAGCACCTTGAAACCGGCTTTAGCGAGCAGGGCCTTGGGCTCCAGGCGAATGGCCTGACCGTGCTGGAGGGAGCAGGCGCTGTGATAGGCGACCCGCAGCGGCGTCGGCAGCGCCGGTTTTTGCAGGCCGAGCGCCGCCATGAATTCCGATATGTCGCGGGTCAAAGCGGAAATGGCGGCGGCGGGCGCGGCGCACTGGGCATCGTCTTTCAGCATGAAGCCATAATCTTTCACCGTGGTGCCGCAACCAGACGCATTGATGATGACGGCGTCAAGGCCCTCGCCCGCCATTTCGCTTTGCCAGGCGCTGATATTGGCCTTGACCATGGAGAGGCTGTCCTGCCCGAGATGATGGGTCAGCGCGCCGCAGCAGCCGGCCCCTTTGGCGATCACCACCTCGCAGCCGTGGCGTGTCAGAAGCCGGATGGTGGCCTCGTTGATGGCCGGGGCCAGCACCTGCTGGGCGCAGCCGGTCATCAGCGCGACGCGCTTCTTGCGGGGCCCCTGGGCGGCAAAGACCTGCGGCCGATCAACCGGCGAGGGTGAAGTTGGGTGCCTTGGTGCCAGCATCAGAAGGCTTTGCAGACGCTTCGGCATGGCCCATGCCAAAGGCCGCGCCAGCACCGCTCCGATCAGCGACAGCCGAAACAGTTTGGGTTTGGGCAGCACAATGGCCAACATCCGCCTGAGCAGGCGATCGGGCAGGGGACGCTGAAACGTCGCGGCAATATGGTGGCGGGCATGGTCAACCAGATGCATGTAGTGCACGCCCGAAGGGCAAGTGGTCATGCAGGACAGGCAGGAAAGGCAGCGGTCAACATGCCTGACCGTGCGCGCATCGGCGGCGCGCCCGCCCTCCAGCATATCCTTGATGAGGTAAATGCGCCCGCGCGGGCTGTCGAGTTCATCGCCCAGCAATACATAGGTCGGGCAGGTGGCGGTGCAAAAGCCGCAGTGCACGCAAGCGCGCAGGATTTTGTCGGCATCAGCGATGGCCGGATCGGCCAGTTGCGCAAGAGAGAAATGAGTTTGCATTGCCGTTTGATCCTGTCAGTCTCCGGATTGCATTGCCGCCTTGCAGCGTCAAGCCGCGTCGACGATTTTTGTTCACGAAGGTTCGGGAAGGCCGAACAATTGCCAAGCCGCACTGCAGCTTTTAGAGTGGCGGCGGCGTTGTGAACTTGCGCGACATGGCCTTGCAGAAGGTGCATATCCAGCAAGTTTCGGGGGCAACAGGTGGATGATCCAGTCATGGCAGGCAATTCGAATCAGGCCGGTGCGGCGGCGCGGCGAGCGGGCAGCCGCGATATGGCCATGCCGGTGCGCGAACCGCTGCGCATTTTGCTGCTTGAAGATGATCCCCATGATGAAATCATCATGCGGCATTGTCTGAAACAATCGCGGCATTTTGAATGCGATATCACCTCGGCCAATGATGTCGCCAACGCCAGGCATCTTCTGGCAACCCAGGTTTTTGACGTGGTGGTGATGGATTTCTGGGTCAATGCCGAAGATTCGCTGAGCCTGCTGTCGCGCGCCGCTGAATTGCCGGTGATGCCGCCGTCGATTGTCGTTTCCTCGCTCGATATGACCGATATTCAGGCGCAGAGCCTGTCGGCGGGGGCGCTGGCCTATCTCCACAAGAATGACATTTCAGCGAGCGCGCTCGATGCGACCTTGCGCACCCTGCTGCACGCGCGCAACCGCGAGAGACTTTTGCACCAGGCGCTGGAAAGCCGCTCAAATGCGGCCGAGAAGCTGCGTGATGAAGCGACCGGCATGGCCCACCAGATGATCACCACGCTGAATGCCGTGACCGGCCTTGCCGAGACTTTGAGTGATCTTGTCAATGACGACGCGCCACGCGCCGAAACCGGCACCTATTCGGCGTTGATCCGCGACAGTTCGGACAGGCTGATCAACACGTTGCAGCAACATCTGTCGGGCAGCATCCGCGCTGAGCGCTTCCAGAATCTGCGCTATCGCAGGGCCTGCGTGATCGATTCTGTGGAAAGTGCCGTGCAGTTTATGGAAGCGCAGTGCGCGGCCAAGCATCAAGACATTGATATTGTTGCAACATTTGATCGACTTGAAGCGGATTTTGACCCCACTGCCTTGCGGCAGGCTTTGGTCAATCTCATCGGCAATGCCCATAAATTCAGCCCGGCAGGCGCGCCCATCCGCATTACTGTCGATGACGAGGCCACCGCGATCCGCATCACGGTGGTCGATCAGGGCGTCGGCATGTCTGAAGACGTGCTGCGCCGGATCGATGCGTCCGCCGAGGTGGTCGGCGAGCAGGAGGGCGGCTTGCGGGTGGCCCGCAACATCATGGCCATGCACGGCGGCGAGCTTGAAATCGAGAGTTTTCCGGCCTGGGGCACCACGATAACGCTGCTGCTGCCGCGCCGCAGGCCGACGCTCAATTGAAGGCCGGTCAACCCAAGCGATCCATGCCCGGTGCGCGGGGGCTCACGCCGACAGTTCGGCCAGCACCCGTGCCCAGCTTCGCGCGCCTTTTTGAAACGAGCTGAGGTTGTATTTTTCGTTAGGCGAATGGATGCGGTCGTCTGGCAGACCGAAGCCGATCATCAGCGCGTCCATGTTGAGATCACGCTTGAAGGCACCGACAATCGGGATTGAGCCGCCCATGGCGATCAATTTGGGTTCCTTGCCCCATTCTGCGGCCAGAGCGCGCCGGGCCCTGGTCAGCGCCTCCGAAGTGAAGGGCAATTGCAGGGCGGCAGCCGACGAGAAACTGTTGAAGCTGGCCCGGCAATCGGCGGGCAGGCGGGCTGTTACAAAGGCGCGGAAGGCGTCGCGCACCGCGTCCGGGTCCTGCTTGCCGACCAGGCGGAAGGAAATCTTGGCGGTGGCCTCGGCGGGCAGCACGGTCTTGGAGCCCTCGCCAGTATAGCCGCCGTAAATGCCGTTGCATTCGGCTGTGGGGCGCGACCAGATCATCTCCAGCACGCTGCGGCCCTTTTCGCCGGCGGGCACTGACAGGCCGACATTGGCCAAATAGGCCGCCCCGTCAAAGCCAAGTTCGCGCCATTGTTGGGCGACAGGCTCGGGCAGTTCGCTGACGCCATCATAAAAGCCGGGCAGGGTGACGCGGCCTTGTTCGTCATGCAGATCGGCGATAATTCTGGAGAGCACGCGGATCGGGTTGATCGCTGGCCCGCCAAACATGCCACTGTGCAAATCGCGGTCGGCAGCGTGGATCGTCACTTCCTCATAGACCAAGCCGCGCAGACTGGTGGTGATCGCGGGCGTCGTGGCATTCCACATGCCGGTGTCGCAGACCAGCATGATGTCGGCATCAAGTTCGGCCTTGTTGGCTTCAAGGAAGGCTGGCAGCGAGGGCGAGCCGGTTTCCTCCTCGCCTTCCAGCAGGATGGATA
>DAICZI010000169.1:0-337 GCA_027311205.1 Beijerinckiaceae bacterium
GTCGTGTGCGAGAGCACGGGCATCAGCCCGAGAATCATCGGCATTTCGCGATCATTGAGCCCCGCAAGATCAAAGCGCACAGTTTCGGCATCAGGCGCAATGGCAGCTTTCACGCGGCCAAAAGTGATGCGCTCCTGCGGCGTGCCTTTGGCTCTCAACAGGTTGAACGTAAACAGGACATCGCGCGATGTGATGGGGGAGCCATCAGAAAAATGCGCGGCGGGATTGAGATGGAAGGTGACATAATCGCGCGCCGCATCGGTCTCGATGCTCTGAGCGATCAGGCCATAGAGCGTGAAGGGCTCATCGCGGCTGCGATACATCAGCGTCTGATAGA
>DAICZI010000169.1:347-5015 GCA_027311205.1 Beijerinckiaceae bacterium
CGCAGATTGAAAGAATTCAGGCTGTCGAACGTGCCATGAAAGCCGAGGTCAAGCGTGCCGCCTTTGGGCGCATCGGGATTGGCATAGGGCAAATGTGTGAAATTGGCGGGCAAGGCCGGCAGGCCGCGAATGGCAATGCCATAGGTGGGCAAGGTCGCAGGTGTGGAGGCGGGGGTTTGCGCCCCGGCACAGGGCGCGCCAACCAGGAGCACGCCAACCATGAGGACCGTGGCAAATGAGCCCAGGACGCTGGCGAATGCGCTTCTCGCGACGCGAATCATGGCCTTGTTCATCGCTGTTTCTTAAAGCCGCTTGCCGCGCCTGTCACGCCATGCCGTAAAATACCCACAAAATCCAGCGAGGAACAACAGGGCCATCTGGACCAATCCGAACCTGAGTTTGGTGAAACACTTGCTCATTGGGCGGCTTGGTGGCAAAAGCGCAACAATTCGAATGATCCTGGCCTGTCGGCCCGGAAACGGTTGGCCAACTGAGGTGTCGAACGCCATGAACATGAGATTGATGAACATGAAACTACTCCATCTGCCGGTGATCGTGCTGGCTGCCTTCGCGGTTGCCACCCATGCGGATGCCGCCAAGGCCAAGAAAAAGCCGGAAAAGAAGCCGGAACCGGCCAAAGCCGCAACGGCACCGATGAAAATCGTGCAGGCCGATCTGGTCGGCAACAGTCCGTGGGTGAAGATTTGCGGCAAGAATCCGCAGGGCGGCGGCCAATTGTGCATGACCGAGCGGGCCTTTGGCCTCGCCAACCAGCCACCTGTGATGATCATCGCCGTTTATCAGGCCGTCGGAAAAAAGGACGCCGTCCTGAATCTCAACCTGCCGACCGGGCTGCTGCTGCGTCCTGGCTACCGTATCGCCATTGATAGCAGCGCGGCCGAGCCGGGCGGTTTTGATTATTGCCTGCCCAACGGCTGCTTCAGCCGCGGCAGTCTGCCCGCTCCCGCCCTTGAAAAGCTGACCAAGAGCAAGGAATTGCATGTGTCAGTGCAGCGGATGGATGGCAAGATTGTCACATTCAACGCCCCGACCGAAGGCTTTGCCAAGGCTTTCACGGGCCCGGCGACCGATCCCAAGGTGCTGGCCGCCGCGCAAAAAAAGGCCGACGACATGCGCGCCGCGCTGATGAAGAAGGCCGAGCAGGAGCGCCAGCAGCTTGAAGCCAAGCCAGGCGCAACACCGGCAGCGGGCGCAACACCGGCACCGGCCGCACCTGCGGCGCCTGCCGCAAAATAATTCGACGGCAGGGCGCGGGCGCACAAGGCCCGCGCTTTGTTTAAAAGTTGCTATATTTTGGGGGGCAACACATGAAACTGGTGCGCTTTGGCAAAGCTGGCAAGGAACGGCCCGGCCTGATCGATTCGGATGGCAAAATCCGTGATCTCTCAGAGCATGTGGATGATTGGGATGGTGCATCGCTGTCGCCCAAATCCCTCGCGAAGATTGCGCGGCTGAAAGAGCACAAGCTGTCCCTGGTCAAGGGATCGCCGCGCTTGGGCTCCTGCGTGATGCGACCGGGCAATTTCATTGCGGTCGGGTTGAATTATGCCGACCACGCCGCCGAAACGGGGGCCGCCATCCCCAAGGAACCGATTCTGTTCAACAAGGCCCCCAATTGCGTTGTCGGCCCCTATGATGACGTGATGCTGCCCAAAGGCTCGGTCAAGACCGATTGGGAAGTGGAACTTGCCATCGTCATTGGCACCAGCGCTTCCTATGTTTCCGAAGCTGATGCCATGTCGCATATCGCGGGTTTTTGCATCTGCAATGATGTGTCCGAGCGCGAGTTTCAGGCCGAGCGCGGCGGACAATGGATGAAGGGCAAGTCAGCCCCGACCTTCGGGCCGCTTGGCCCCTGGCTGGTGACGCCTGATGAGATCAAGGATGTACAGAAGCTCGATATGTGGCTCGACGTAGCAGGTGGGAGCGCCGCCGAGCGTGGCTCGACAGCGACCATGATTTTCAGCGTGGTGGAACTGGTCAGCTACATTTCGCGCTTCATGACGCTTGATCCCGGCGACATCATCACCACGGGCACGCCGCCCGGCGTCGGCCTCGGCATGAAGCCGCCAAAATATCTCAAGGCGGGCGACACGCTGTCACTCGGCATCGAGCACCTCGGACGCCAGGCGCAGCGCGTGGTGGCGTTTGAGGGGTGATGCGGGCGGAGCGGCTGATCGAATAGCTTGCTGAGCTCGCCATGACGGAGTGTTGGGACACACCGATCCCGGAACTCCAATTGTTCCAATCCTGGCACGTCACCTATGGCGGGCGGTCTGAAGGCTTCGCTCAATAGCCGGCCGCCCAGGTGCCGCGCTGGCGTGGATCGGTAGCGCCTTGCAGCTCGCTGCCCTCCACCGCAATGCTTTCGGCTGACCCGAAAGCTGGCACGATTTTGACATGGTGGCCCATGGCGCTGAGCAAGTTGAGGGTGTCGGGGGAAAAGCCGCGCTCGCAGAAAAGAATGTCCGGCAGCCATTGATCATGGAAGCGCGGAGCTTCCACCGCTTCTTGAATATTCATGTGGAAGTCAATCATATCGCTGATGATTTCAACGATCATGGTGATGATACGCGAACCGCCGGGCGTGCCGGTCACCAGTTCGAGATGGCCCTCGGAATCAAACACCATGGTCGGAGCCATGGACGACAGCGGCCTTTTACGCGGGCCGGGGGCATTGGCTGCACCGCCAACCAGACCGAAGGCATTGGCAACGCCGGGCCTGGCGGCGAAATCATCGAGTTCATTGTTGAGCAGCACGCCGGTGCCGGGCGCGACTTCGCCGAGGCCATAAAAGAAATTCAGCGTATAGGTGTTGGAAACCGCATTGCCTTCAGCATCGACCACATCAAAATGCGTCGTTTGCGGGCTTTCATAAGGCGCTGGATGGCCGGGTGCGATATCGAGGGCAGGGCGGGCGTGGTCGGGATCGATGTTGGCGCGCAGCTTCGCGGCATAGAGTTTCGAAGTTAGGCCCGCTACCGGCACATGGAAGAAATCCGGATCGCCGAGGTATTTCGACCGGTCGGCATAGGCGAGCTTCATCGCCTCGGCCATCAGATGAATGGTTTTGGCCGATTGCGCGCCATAGGAAGCCAGATTATAACCCTCAAGAATGTTGAGGATTTGCACGATATGCACCCCGCCCGAGGAGGGAGGTGGCATGGCGACGATGGTGTGGCCGCGATAAGTGCCGGTGACCGGTGCACGGACAATAGCTTTGTAGCTGCCAAGATCATCAAGGCTCATGTGCCCGCCGCCAGCGCGGATCGCCGCCACCAGCTTTTCCGCCACGGGCCCCCTGTAAAAGCCATCGGGGCCTTTGTCCGCTATGGCCTGCAGGGTGGTGGCGAGGTCGCGTTCGACCAGGCGATCACCCGCCACCAGCGGCGTGCCATCGGGATGCAGGAAAATGGCGGCGGAAGAAGGGTAGCGCCGCAGCCGCGCCGCGCCATAATGCAATGACAGCGCAAGGCCATCATCGACCTTGAATCCGTCGTGCGCGAGCTTGATCGCCGGGGCGACAAGTTGCGCCAGGGTAAAATGGCCAGAGCCATAGTTGTGCTCGGCCAAAGCGAGCCCCGCAACAGTGCCTGGAACGCCGGTGCCAAGCACCGATTGCTGGCTGAGTTTGGGGTCAAAATTGCCGTTGGCGTCGAGAAACACCGTCGTTGCCGTGTTGACCGGGGCCATTTCGCGATAATCGATTGCAATGGTGCGGTTGCCTTTGGCCAAATGCACCAGCATGAAGCCGCCGCCACCAACGTTGCCGGCCTGCGGCAAGGTGACGGCCAGGGCAAATCCCACCGCCACCGCCGCATCCACCGCATTGCCGCCCTGTCGCAGAATATCGCGGCCAATGCGGGCAGCCCGGCGCTCCTGAGCAACGACCATGCCGTGCTGCGCCAGCACGGGCAGATTGCGGGCCGAGCCGGCATCGAGGGGGAAGGCGGGAGCGGTGGCATCCAACGCCTGGGCGTTGACGGCCAGTGCGCAGGACAAGGCAAGGACGAGAGTGGGCAGCAAGTGGCGCATGAAAAACCCGGAGGCAAGAGGCAACGCCCACTCTGCCTGGCCTGCGCCTGAATGCAAGCCCTTGATTACTGTCCGCGCATCCGGTTGATCACCAGCCGCGTCGAGACTTCCTGGCGGGCGTTGGTGCGGTCGATCTCGCTGCTGCCGGAAGCCGCTTTTGGCAGATAGTGAGTCTCCTGCGTCATAAACTTGATGCGCATCGGTGTTCCGACCGCCTCACCGAAGGTGATGGCCTCGCGGTTGCCGATCGATGACAGGAAACTGATCGTGCTGGCGGAGGAATCGGAAATCGCTGACCGGACGATCTCCTGATCGCGCTCGTTCGAGAGGCGCATCGCAAAAATCGTCGAACACTGCGACAGGATGGTGGGATCAAGCTCGCCGGGGCGCTGTGTGACAATGCCGAGATAGGCCCCATATTTGCGGCCCTCCTTGGCGATGCGGGCGATGGCGGCGCGGGTCGGACCGAAGCTTTGTGTCGCGTCGGCGGGCACATAGCGGTGGGCTTCCTCGCAGAGCAGCAGGATTTCGTAGGTTCCCTCGCTCCACATGGCGATTTCAAAAGCCATGCGTGACAAGACCGAGGCCACCGAATTCACCACTTCGGAAGGC
>DAICZI010000016.1 GCA_027311205.1 Beijerinckiaceae bacterium
TGACAGTCCCACACCAGCGAAGCCACCAAAGCGCGGCGCGCACCCGGCCGCTTCATGCCCAAAAGCGCTTGACCAATCAAAATCTTGAAGCTGGCCAGGTCGCTCGTCTCCCAGCTCCGAACGACCGCGTGCAGGAATATGACGCCGGGACGTCCAGGGCAGCGACCATGCGAGACGAAAGACGTGCTGCGCTTATTTCCAGGAGCGGATGTCGACAAACCGCCCGGCGATTGCCGCTGCTGCGGCCATGGTCGGCGACACCAGATGGGTGCGGCCCTTGTAGCCCTGGCGGCCCTCAAAATTGCGGTTGGAGGTCGAGGCACAGCGCTCGCCCGGTGCGAGCTTGTCGGGGTTCATGGCCAGACACATCGAGCAGCCGGCCTCGCGCCATTCAAATCCCGCGGCGAGGAACACTTTATCAAGACCCTCGGCCTCGGCCTGCGCTTTGACGAGCCCGGAACCGGGCACCACCATGGCATTGACGCGTGTGGCGACCTTGTGGCCCGCCACAACTTTGGCGGCGGCGCGCAAATCTTCAATGCGACCGTTGGTGCATGAGCCGATGAACACGCGATCGATCTCGATATCAGCGATTTTTTCGCCGCCCTTGAGGCCCATGTAGCTGAGCGCGCGCTCAAGGCTGGCGCGTTTGGTTTCCGGCATATCGGCGCTGATCGAGGGGACTGAACCTTCAATCGACGCGACATCCTGCGGGCTGGTGCCCCAGGTGACAATCGGCGGCAGGTTGCTGGCGTCGAGCACGATATGAGCGTCAAAATGCGCCCCCTCGTCGCTGTGAAGCGTTGACCAATAGGCTTTGGCAGCCTCGAAATCAGCACCCTTGGGGGCTTTCGGGCGGCCCATGAGATAAGCGAAGGTCTTTTCGTCCGGCGCGATCAGGCCAGCGCGTGCACCGCCTTCAATCGACATGTTGCAGACCGTCATCCGGCCTTCCATTGACAGCGCCCTTATCGCTTCGCCGGCATATTCGATCACATGGCCGGTGCCGCCCGCAGTGCCGATCTGGCCGATAATGGCGAGGATGATGTCTTTGGCGGGGACGTGCTCAGGCAAGGTTCCCTTGACCTCAACCAGCATGTTTTTGGCTTTTTGCTGGATCAGTGTCTGGGTGGCCAGCACATGCTCGACTTCCGAGGTGCCGATGCCATGCGCCAGCGCTCCGAAGGCCCCATGCGTCGAGGTGTGGCTGTCGCCGCACACGATGGGCGTGCCTGGCAAGGTAAAGCCCTGCTCCGGCCCGATGATGTGGACAACGCCTTGGCGTCTGTCGAGCGCGTCATAATATTCGATGCCGAAATCGGCCGCATTTTTGGCAAGCTGCTCGATCTGGATGCGGCTTTCCTCGTCGTCAATGCCCTTGGATCGGTCCGTGGTCGGCACATTGTGATCGACTACGGCCAGCGTCTTTTGCGGCGCACGCACCTTGCGCCCCGCCATGCGCAGACACTCGAAGGCCTGCGGGCTGGTGACCTCATGCACCAAATGCCGGTCAATATAGAGCAGGCTGCTGCCATCCGCGCTGGTTTCGATGACATGGTCATCCCAGATTTTGTCATAAAGCGTGCGCGGTGCTGTGCTGCTCATGGTCCTGACCCATATGATGCCCAAGGGGCGTGCTGCCAAAAGAGCGTTGTTGGCAACGCTCGTGGCCGCGATTTACTTTTTGGCTGGCGTCTTGGTGTCCAGACGCTCGGCGATACGGGCAGATTTGCCGCGACGATCACGCAGATAATACAGCTTGGCGCGCCGCACCTTGCCGCGACGGATCACCTTGATCGAATCGATGTTGGGCGAATGGATCGGGAACACGCGCTCGACACCTTCGCCATAGGAAATCTTGCGAACAGTGAAGCTCTCGTTCAGGCCGCCGCCGTTGCGGGCGATGCAGATGCCTTCATAGGCCTGCACGCGGGCGCGGTCGCCCTCCTTGACCTTGACGTTGACAACCAATGTGTCCCCGGCGCGGAATTCCGGCACGGCGCGAAGGGCGGTGAGTTTGGCGGCCTGTTCGGCCTCAATCGTCTGAATGATATTCATGGCTTCAATCTCCTTGCCGATTGTGCCGCTTCAAGCGGTCACGGGCGTTTCGGCGCGCTGTTGTGAATGGGCGTGGCGAGGGGTCGCCACACATTTAGTCGTTTGAATCGTGTTACTTCTTGGCAAAAGTCATGCCGGAGAAGCGGTTGTTGAACTTTGACAACCGGCCGCCGCGATCCAGCAAATGCTGTGAGCCGCCGGTCCAGGCCGGGTGGGTGAGGGGGTCAATGTCGAGGTTGAGCTGGTCACCCTCATTGCCATAGGTTGAGCGGGTGGTGAATTCAGTGCCATCAGTCATGACCACTTTGATCATGTGATATTTCGGATGCGTATCGGCTTTCATCGGATTATCCCGGGATGCATGTGAGGCAGACAGTAGGAACGCGCGCGCCAAAACGCCCGCGAAACGTGAGCTCCGCCTGCCTGATGGCAAGGCCTTAGAGCAAACCCAACGCTCTGACAAGGGCAGCGACGCGAAACCCATGCCGCAAACGGCGAAAGAGTTCCCGTTTCCTCTTGGCACGGCCTTGGGGAGACCGCTCCTCACAGGGGCCTGAGATCATGCCCTTCAAAGGCGCTGCCACTTGCGCAAATTTCGCGCGACAGGACCTTGCGCAACCGCACCGATATTTTATAAGCTGACTGACAATAAGGAAACTTCGAGCGATGCAACTTTCTCCCGCACGTGAGGTTGGCTTTGCGCTGAATGATGTCGCAAGGCTGATGCGCACTTATGCTGACCAGCGTGCCCGCACGCTCAACATGACGCGGGCGCAATGGGCAGTTCTGGTGCGCTTGCAGCGCTGTCAGGGCGTCAAGCAGAGCGAATTGGCCGCCTTGCTCGATCTTGCCCCGATCACGCTGACGCGGCTGATCGACAAATTGACAGCCTCCGGCCTCGTCGAGCGGCGCGATGATGTCGCCGACCGGCGCGCCCATCGGCTTTATCTCACCGACAAGGCCAAGCCCATTCTGGGCCGGCTGGATTTGCTCGGCGAGGCGCTGATGCAACGCGCCCTGACGGGCATTGATGCAACGCAGATCACGGCGCTGATGCAGGCATTGCAGCGCATCAAGACCAATCTCAAAACCGAATTGAAAGCTTGAGACGAAGATCATGGGCGAAGTTTACACGCGCAGGGGCGGACGCCGCTTCATGTTGCTGGTGGTCTTGCCGCTGGTGGCCCTGGGGCTCGGCGTGATCTGGTGGCTGGCAGGTGGGCGCTATGTCACGACGAACGATGCCTATGTCGCCGCCTACAAGGTGCTGGTCACGCCCTATGTCACGGGCCCCGTGGTGGCCATCCATGTACATGAGGGTGAAAAGGTGGCCGTCGGCGACCCGCTGTTTGACATCGATCCCAAGCCCTATGCCGACGCGCTTGCGCTGGCCAAAGGGCGTCTCGCTGCCGCCAAAGTTGAATTTGCCAATCTTCGCCAATCCTATGCGAGCAACAAGGATCAGATCACGATGGGTGAACAGGCTGTTGCGCTCAGGCAGGCCGATTATGACCGCGAGCGCAACCTTGTCCAGCATAAGGCCGACACGATCACCAACGAACACACCGCTGGCGCGGCGCTGATCCAGGCAAAGCAAATTCTGGCCTTCGTTCAAGAGCAGCAGCAAGGTGTCGTGGTCAAGCTTGGCGGCGGGCTGGGCGCCACAATTGCGACGTTCCCCGATTATATCCAGGCCAAATCGCAAGTTGAAGAAGCGCAGCTCAACCTCGACCACACAAAGGTCAAAGCCTCGATTGCTGGCATCGCAACGCAGGTCTCGCATATCGAGCTTGGCCGGGTGGCCCCCGCCGGGCAGCCAGTCTTTGCGCTGGTCGCCGATACTGGCCTTTGGGTGGACGCCAATCCGAAGGAATCTGACCTGACCTACGTCAAAAGTGGCCTGCGCGCGAGCGTGAGCGTGGACACGTTTCCTGATCGCCATTGGCGCGGCACGGTCTGCTCGATTGCGCCGGGGACAGGCGCGCAATTTGCGGTGCTGCCGCCGCAGAACGCCAGTGGCAACTGGGTCAAGGTCGTGCAACGTATTCCGCTGCGCTTCTGTTTTGACGCGGGTGAGGACGAGACCGGCCTGCGTGCCGGGATGAGCGCCGTTGTCTCGATTGACACGGGTCGCAAGCGCAAGCTCGCGACCCTGATCCCCTCGTTGCTGAGCATGTTTCACGCCAAAGCAGCGCCCGCGCCCACCAAGGGAGCTGCCGCGCCCCCATGAGTCCGACCCTTGCCGATACCATCTCGCCAGCGCAGCGCTGGCTCATCACGCTCTGCGTGATGATGGCGACCATCATGCAGGCGCTCGACACCACCATCGCCAATGTCGCGCTGCCCTATATGCAAGGCTCGCTCTCGACGACGCAGGATCAGGTCAACTGGGTGTTGACCTCCTATATTGTCGCCGCGGCCATCATGACCTCGCCGCTGGGGTGGATGGCTTCGCGCTTCGGGCGCAAAAAGCTGTTTATAATCTGTGTCATTGGCTTCACGGTGGCGTCGGCTTTCTGCGGTATTGCCCAGAGCATCGGCGAAATGGTGGCGTTTCGGCTGATGCAGGGTGTTTTCGGCGCGGCGCTGGTGCCGCTGAGCCAGGCGGTGATGCTCGACATTTATCAACCCGCCAAACGCGGCTCGGCCATGGCGATCTGGGGCATGGGTGTGATGCTCGGGCCGATCATGGGGCCGACATTGGGCGGATGGCTGACCGAAACCTATTCCTGGCGCTGGGTGTTTTTTGTCAATCTGCCCTTTGGCATCATCACGGCGCTGGGACTTTCGGCCTTCATGAGCGAGATGCCGATTCAGAAGAACATTCCCTTCTCCTGGTTCGGCTTCCTCACGCTGTCGCTGGGCATAGGCGCGTTGCAATTGATGCTGGATCGCGGCCAGGATCAGGGCTGGTTCAGTTCCAGCGAGATCGTGCTCGAGGCGGTGCTGTCGGTCTGCGGCTTTTACTTTTTCCTGGCTGACGCTCTCACCTCCCGGCGTCCGTTCATTCCCATGCGCATCTTCCGGGACTGGAATTTCTCGGTTGCCATGGTTTTCATGTTCCTGATCGGTATCATATTGCTGGCCACCATGGCGCTGGTGACGCCTTTCCTGCAGAATCTGCTCGGTTATCCAGTGCTTACCAGCGGCTTCCTTCTGGGCTCGCGCGGGCTCGGCACGTTCTTCGCGATGATGGTGGTGGGGCGTCTGCTGGAAAAAATGGATGCCCGAATCCTGATCTTCATCGGTCTGGTGCTGTCGACAGCGGCGCTTTGGGTTATGGTGGGCTGGTCGCTCGATACTTCAAGCTCTGCCATCGCCATCGACAGCGTCACGCAGGGCGTTGGCCTCGGCCTGGTGTTCGTGCCGCTGAACACAATTGCTTTCGCGACTTTGCCCGGCGCGTTGCGCACCGATGGCGCAGCGCTCTGGACGCTGATCCGCAACCTTGGGTCATCCGTCGGCATTTCGCTGGTCATCGCCCATCTGACCAATGACATCACTGTCTTTCACGCGCGCCTTGCCGAAAACATCACGCCCTTCAATGATGCTCTGGCCATGCCCAATGTCAGCGGTCTGCTATCCACCACGGGTCAGGGGCTCGGACTGGTCGACGCCCTGGTCACGCAGCAGGCCGCCATCATGGCCTATTCCAACGACTTCCTGATCATGACCATTATTTCGTTGAGCACCTTTCCGCTGCTCGCCCTCATTCGCTCGCCAAAATCCGCACGCGATGCTGCCGCAAGGCACGCGGAGGCCGATGAATTGCACGCCGCCGTGCTGGAGTGATGGCGCTGGCATCGCGCAAGCTTCCTGAAACAGCACAACGCACGACGCTGACCCCGCACCTCACGCGGCAGAATGATCAGGGTTGATTGCCGGTGCCTCGACATAAGGCGCGGTGCCCTGCTTCGGCTTGTCGCCGCGCAGCACGATATAGATGGCCGGGATCACCAGAACCGTCAACGCTGTCGACGAGGCAAGGCCAAACAGCAGCGAGATCGCCAGACCCTGGAAGATCGGGTCGGTCAGGATCATCACCGCGCCGATCATCGCGGCGATCGCCGTCAGCAGGATGGGCTTGAAGCGGATGGCTCCGGCCTCCAGCAGCGTGTCGATCAGCGGACGGTTGGGATCGCGCGTGTTGCGGATGAAGTCCACCAGCAGGATCGAGTTGCGCACGATGATGCCAGCCAGCGCGATAAAGCCGATCATCGAGGTCGCGGTGAAGGGCGCATCAAACAGCCAGTGGCCTAACATGATGCCGATGAAGGTCAGCGGCACCGGCGTCAAAATGACCAGCGGCAGCTTGAACGAGCCAAATTGCGCGACCACCAGCACATAAATGCCAATCAGGGCCACCATGAAGGCCGCGCCCATGTCGCGGAAAGTCACCCACGTCACTTCCCATTCGCCATCCCACAGCAATACCGGCTTGGCTTCGTCATTGGGTCGTCCGTGCAGCGTGATTTCGGGCTTGGGCAGGTTGCCCCAATCAGCCTTGGCGATGGCCTTGTCCACCGCCAGCATGCCGTAAATTGGTGCTTCATAGGCACCAGCCATCTCGCCCGTGATCATTTCCGCCGAGCGGCCATTGTGGCGGAAAATGGGGTAGGATGCCATTTCATGGCTGACGTTGACCAAATCTCCCAATTCGACCACCGTGCGGTTGCCGGGCAAAGTATTGGCCGGCACCGGAGTCGCCAGGGAATATTGATCCACCACCTGACGGTTTTTGGGCATGGTGATGCGGATCGGGATCGGCTGCTGGCCCTTGCCGCGGTGTGAATAGCCCACCGGCACGCCCTGATCGAGATCGCCGATCGTGGCATAAACGTCGCCTTGCTCGACGCCGTAATATTCCAGATTGTCCTGGTTGATGGACATGCGCACCCGCGTCGGCCGCGTGCCGTAACTGTCATCAACATCGACAATATAGGGCACACTCTCGAAAGCCTGGCGTACTTTGGCGGCAACGGCGCGGCGGATCTTGGCCGTGGGGCCATAGATTTCGGCAATCATGGTTGCAAGAACCGGCGGACCGGGCGGCTGCTCCACAAGTTTCAGGGCCGCGCCGGGCGGCAAATGCAGCGCCTTGAGGCGGTTGCGCATCGCCAGCGCGATGGTGTGGCTGGCGCGCGAGCGGGCGTCCTTCGGCAGGAGATTGATCGACACATCACCCTGCTGCGGCTCGTTGCGCAAATAATAGTGGCGAACCAGTCCGTTGAAATCAAAGGGTGCTGCCGTTCCGGCATAGGTCTGGAACGAGGTCACTTCCTTCACAGGTGCCAGCAGGTCGACAATCTGCTGCAATTTCCGGTTGGTGTCTTCCACCGAGGCACCGCGCGGCAGATCGAGCACGACTTGCAGATGGCTCTTGTTGTCAAAGGGTAGCAGTTTGACCGTGACCTGCTCGGTGTAAAACATCATCATCGAGCCAAGCGTCGCAATCCCGACTAAAATCAGGAAAATCAGGGACCGCTTGCGCGACACCAGAATGGGTCTGGCGATGCGCACGTAGCCGCGCGCCAGCCAGGATTGCGCGTTGTCGTGGCCATGGCCGTGCCCCGATGCTTGCTTGCCGGAGAATTTGACCAGCAGCCAGGGCGTCAGCACCACCGCGACAAAGAATGAAAACAGCATCGCCGCCGAGGCATTGGCTGGAATGGGGCTCATGTAAGGCCCCATCATCCCGGACACGAACAGCATCGGCAGCAGCGCCACCACCACGGTCAAGGTTGCCACAATGGTCGGGTTGCCAACCTCTGCCACGGCCTCGACCGCCGCGTCGATCCGCGAGCGGTCATCATCCATCGCCCAATGGCGGGTGATATTTTCGATCACCACAATGGCGTCGTCGACCAGGATACCGATGGAAAAGATCAGGGCGAACAGACTGACGCGGTTCAGCGTGTAACCCATCAGCTTCGAGGCAAACAGCGTCAGCAGAATCGTCGTTGGAATGACGATGGCCACCACAAGGGCTGGTCGCACACCGATGGTAAAGCCGACCAGCAGCACAATCGAAATGGTGGCGATGGCCAGATGCAGCAAAAGCTCATTGGCTTTGGCATTGGCCGAATCGCCATAATTGCGCGTGATGGTCATTTTCACATCGCGCGGGAACATCTCGCCGCGCAATTGCTTCAGGCGGGCTGTGATGCTCTCGGCGATCACCACGGCATTGGTGCCTGGTCGTTTGGCAATGGCCAGTGATACCGCAGGGTTGCGCTGGAGCTTGCCATTAACCATGCGCACATCGCTGACGTAGGTTTCCGCGCCATGCGTGGAGAGCGCGACCTTGGCGATATTGCGCACATAGACCGGGCGGCCGTTGCGGGTGGTGATCAGCAGATTGCGGATTGAGGTCAGCGATTGCAGCGTCTGGCCAGCGATCAGGTCATCCTGCTTGCCATCCCGGCGGACTTTCGCCGCGAGAAAGGCGCTGTTTGCCCCCTGAATCTTGGCTGTGAGCTGCTGCAGTGTCACGCCGTAGAGCATCAGCTTCTGCGGATCTGGCTCAATATGAATCTCTTCTGGCTGCTGGCCGACAATATAGGTCAGGCCGACATTATGCAGTTTGGAGATTTGCACCTGCAGTTCGCGCGCCAACTGGGTCAGGCTGTTTTCATTCCAGCGTCCGGCCGCCTTTTCGTCGGGTGTCAGGGTCACCACCACAATGGCAACATCATCAATGCCATGCACCACAATCATCGGCTGGGGAATGCCGACTGGCAGCTTGTCAAGATTGGCGCGCACTTTCTCGTTGACACGCACAAATGCGGAATCTTCGTTTGTGCCGACATCGAAGCGGGCGGTAACGAGGACGCGATCATCCTGCGTCTCGGAATAGACATGCTCGACGCCGGGAATGCTTTTGACGATGGTTTCAAGCGGCTCTGTCACCAGTTTGACCGCATCGCGAGCCTTCAGCCCGTTGGCCGGCACGCTGATGTCAACCATGGGCACGGAAATCTGCGGGTCTTCCTCACGCGGCAAGGTCACGAGTGCGAGCATGCCCACAGCAATGGCCGCGAGCAGAAACAGCGGGGTGAGCGGCGATGTGATGAACGCCCGCGTAAGCCGTCCGGCAAGTCCGAGATTCATGATTACAATCCCGATTTTTCAGACGAGGGCAAAATCACTTGGTCTCCCTCGTGGAGGCCGGTCAGAATTTCCCGTTCGGGACCATTGGGCCCCGCTACCTCTTCGCCGGGGATCACAGCCACCGCGATAACCGTGCCGGAGACGTTGATATGGACATAATCAATGCCATTCTTGAGCGAGATCGCGGCAGGTGGAACGGCGATAACCTGACTGGTTCCGATGGGCACCCACACCAAGGTGCGCTCATTGACGAAATAGCTGCCAAGATTGGGCACACTGACATCGGCCACGACCCGGCCACCGCTGATTTCGGGATAGACTTTGACGATGGTTCCGGTGCCGACGCCCGTCAGATTCTGATCCACCCGCGACAGAACTCCGGGCGAGCCGATCAGCACCTTTGTGTCTTTGCGTATTCTGGGCGCCATGCGTTCGGGCAAGGACAGCCGGAGGTAATAAGGCCCGCTGGCAATGCGCGCGACGACCTCACCTGGCATGATCACCGAGCCGGCCGAAACCGGAACCGTCAGCACACGGCCTTCGGCGGGGGCCAGCACAGCGCCTTCCGTTGCTGTCTGCTGAAGTACTTTCTGGTTGGCCTGCGCCACCGCAACCTGATTCTGGGCGACCTGAAGCTGGGTTTTGGATTGGTCGAATGTGGCCTGGGCACTGTTGCCGTGTTTCATCAACTCCTGAACGCGGTCAAACTGCTTTTGCGCATTGTCGAGCTGGGAGAGTGCTGCCTTGATTGTCGCGGCCGTCGCCTGGAGCTGCAAGGCAATTTTGGGATCGGTGACCAACGCGATCTGCTGGCCCTTTTTGACCAGACTGCCCTCGGTGACGGTCACGCTGGCAAGCGTGCCGCCGATGCGGGTGCGGGCCGGCAGCACGTTGCGGCTCTCGATCTGGCCGAAAACGGCCTTGAAGTCGGGAACGGCCAGCTTGTGAATCTGGAGATCGGCGGCCCATGCGCAAGACGGGCCCGAAAGTGCGCCAGGCAGCAGGGCGACCAACGCCAACGCCAGAACCGCACGTGAAAACAAAATCTTGCGCATCATTGCTGCGTTGCTGATCATCCGGCGCATCGCTTGTTCCATTACTTTTTGCTGCGGTATTTTGGCGGGTCGTCAAAAAGACGTGTGGCCCCGGCGCAAACCGGGGCCGCTGGCACTGTGGCGTGTTGCGTTACGGGAACGCGCAGCCGCTCTTGCAGCCCAGTCGCTTGAAGATCATGGCTGCAGGACAAAAGCCCGTGAAAGCCGCCTGCATCATGTTGAGGCCGGCAAAGGCCGCCAGCAGCAGCCAATAAGGCGATACCCAATATCCAAGGGCCAACGATAGCAGAACCACAAATCCCGCAAAGGCCATAACGGCGCGGTCGATAGACATGGTGTTTTCTCCTTCAGGTTGGATCATGAAGACAATCATACATTGGCAGATTTCTCGATGGTAATTTTCTTGAGCTTGTCGATGCCCAGCATCTTCAGGCTGAGGTTTTCGAAATATGTTTCGGCGTGACCACGACGAACCTTGCTCAGGAAGTATTTCTCGAAGCCAATTTTGGCCAGATGCACCCATTTGCCTTCCGATGACCAGTTGACATTGCGCGGCGGAATTTGCGGCTGGGCGATAAAGGCGATGCCGCTGTCGCCAAAATCGGCAAGGCAGATCGCATTCCAGGTCGCCACAGCATTGGCTTCGCGGCCCTTGAGCAGCGCGTCAATGTTGGCCGTTACGGCAGTTGACATGGATTCGATCATGAATCCGGTCTTGGGCACACCCACGGGAACAGCAGTCTTGCCCATCGGCGGGATCGCCACGCAGACACCCAGCGCAAAAACATTGGGATATTTCGGGTTGCGCTGATGCTTGTCCACCAGGATGAAGCCGCGTGGATTGGTCAGGCCTTCCAGGCCAAAAACTGCGGGGACGCCACGGAACGGCGGCAGAATCATCGACATGGCGAACGGCAGTTCATGCACCATCTTCACCGTGCCATCGAGATTGACCTCCTCGGCAAACATCTTGCCGGGTTCGACCTTGGTAATGCGAGCATTGGTGATCCATTTGATATGGCGGTCACGCATCCCGGATTCCAGCAAACCCTTGGTGTCGCCAACGCCATCAAGACCGAGATGGCCGACATAGGGCTCGGGCGAGATGAAGGTCATCGGGATTTGGTCGCGCACCTTCGCCCGGCGCAGGGCCGTGTCGAGGGTGAAGGCATATTCATAGGCAGGGCCAAAGCACGAGGCCCCTTGCGCCGCGCCAACAATCACCGGGCCAGGGTTGGTCAGCAGCCGGTCAAAATTCGCCTTGGAACTCAGGGCATGATCAACTTCGCACACTGAATCGGTGTTGCCATGGGGGCCGAGTCCCGGAATTTCATCGAATGCCAGATCAGGGCCGGTGGCGATGACCAGATAGTCATAATCGACCGTTGAGCCATCATTGAGTTCAATCTGGTTCTTGTCGGGGTGCACGCGCTTGGCACCTTGATCCTTGAGGGTGATGCCGCGCTTGGCCATCACCGGCTTCAAGTCAACGGTAATATCCTTGCGCGAACGCCAGCCAACGGCGACCCAGGGGTTTGATGGTACGAAGGAATAGATCGACCCCTTGTTGACAACAGTCATCGTGTGGCCGCTGCCAAGCTTCTCTTTCAGTTCAAAAGCGACAATGGTTCCACCCAACCCCGCACCCAATACAGCAATTCTTGCCATGGCGTTTCTCCTCAATTTTTTGGTTTCTTGACAGCCAGCATAAAAACCATAGCGGGAAAATCCGGCATGGCCGAACGGCTCGATCAATCTAACAAAGCCGAAGCCATTGAATAGTGCGCAATGTAC
>DAICZI010000170.1 GCA_027311205.1 Beijerinckiaceae bacterium
TTTGCCCATGCGCTTCATGCTGCGGGCATTACCTTCATCGGCCCGAACCCGCGCGCCATCGAGGCTATGGGTGACAAGATTGAATCGAAGAAATTTGCCCATGCGGCGGGGGTTTCCACCGTGCCGGGGCATCTCGGCGTCATCACCTCGCCCGATGAGGCGGTCGAGATCGCCAATGGCATCGGCTATCCGGTGATGATCAAGGCGTCCGCGGGCGGTGGTGGCAAGGGCATGCGCATCGCCTATGCCGCCAGCGAGGTGAAGGAGGGCTTTGCAAGGGCGACCTCCGAAGCCAAATCCTCGTTTGGCGATGACCGGGTGTTCATCGAGAAATTCATTGTCAACCCGCGCCATATCGAAATTCAGGTGCTCGGCGACAAGCATGGCCATGTGATTTATCTGGGCGAGCGCGAATGCTCGATCCAGCGCCGCAACCAGAAGGTCATCGAGGAAGCGCCCTCGCCACTGCTGGACGAAGCCACCCGCCGCCTGATGGGCGAGCAGGCGGTGGCGCTGGCCAAGGCGGTGAATTACGACAGCGCCGGGACGGTGGAATTTGTCGCGGGCCAGGACCGCAGCTTTTTCTTCCTGGAGATGAACACCAGGTTGCAGGTCGAACATCCGGTGACCGAACTCGTCACCGGCATCGATCTTGTCGAGCAGATGATCCGCGTGGCAGCAGGCGAGACGCTGGCGCTGAAACAGGCCGATGTCAGGCTGAAGGGCTGGGCGGTGGAATCGCGCGTCTATGCTGAGGACCCGACCCGCAATTTCCTGCCCTCGACCGGGCGGCTGACCCGCTATCGCCCGCCCGCTGAAGGTGTGCGCGGCGGCGTGACGGTGCGCAATGACACTGGCGTGTTCGAGGGCGGCGAAATCTCGATTTATTATGATCCGATGATCGCCAAGCTGGTGACGCACGCGCCAACCCGCCTTGAGGCGATAGCGGCGCAGGCCCAGGCGCTTGATGAATTCACCATCGACGGCATCCGCCATAACATCCCGTTTCTGGCGGCTCTGATGCGCCACAGGCGCTGGCGCGAGGGGCGGCTCTCGACCGGGTTCATTGCCGAGGAATTCCCCGAAGGTTTCGGCCTTGCGGTGCCCGAAGGCGAGGATGCCGAACTGTTTGCTGCGGTAGCGGCCCATATCGACCATGTGCAGAACCTGCGCAAACGCGGCATTTCCGGCCAGATACGGGCGCAGCGCCCGCACGTGTTCGCGCTGAAACGCGTGGTGAAGCTCGGCACGGCGCTGCATCATGTGCGGCTTGAGGCGCGTGACGATGCGCTGCTGGTGCATCGTGATGATGCAACGACAACGGCAGTGCAGTCGGCCTGGGTGCCGGGCGAGCCGGTCTGGCGCGGCCTTGTCGGCGGCAAAGCGGTGGCGGTGCAGGTGCGCATGCTGCTGAATGGCTGTCATCTCGCCCACGGCGGCATTGGCATCGAAGCCCGCGTCTATACGCAGCGCGAGGCGGAACTGGCATCGCTGATGCTGGAGAAGGTCGGGCGTGACACCTCCAAAGTGCTGCTCTGCCCGATGCCGGGCCTGGTGAAGGTGCTGGATGTCAAGGTCGGGCAGGACGTCAAGGCCGGCGAGGCGCTGTGCATGGTGGAAGCCATGAAAATGGAAAACGTGCTGCGCGCCGAGCGCGATTGCACCGTGGTGAAAATCAACGTGGCACCCGGCGACAGCCTCGCGGTTGACGCAGTGATCATGGAATTTGCTTGAAGGTGGCGGCGCGGCGTCTGGCCTCGTCCGTGATGACGTCGCCTTGCCCTTGTGCAGTGGGCGCGTTACCACGTGAGGAACAATCGGTGAGTGATGCCCATGACTGCAGCAAAGCTGGACAATTCTGAAAGTCTCTCCCTGCTGGCGACCCGCCGGTCGCAAAACACCATGGCCATGACCGGGCCGGGGCCGCTTGCCGATGAGCTTGCGACCATGCTGCGCCTCGCCGCGCGGGTGCCCGATCATGGCAAGTTGGCGCCGTGGCGGTTTCTGATTATTGACGGCGCGGGGCGCAACCGGGCAGGCGAGGTCTGCGCGCGGGTCTGGGCGCAAAAACATCCCACCGCCGATGCCAAGCGCCTGAGCATTGAAATGTCCAGATTTTTGCCAGCGCCGCTGATTGTCTGTGTCGTCTCGCGCGCCGCACCGCATGTGAAAATTCCCGAATGGGAGCAGGTGCTTTCAGCCGGGGCCGTGTGCATGAACCTCACCATCGCCGCCTGCGCCATGGGTTTTGTCACCAATTGGATGACCGATTGGGTAGCCTATGACCGCGATGCGATGCGCGAATTTGGCCTGGCCGATCATGAAAACATCGCGGGCTTCATCTATATCGGGCATGTAGCTGAACGGGCTGAAGACCGGATACGGCCTGACATGGACGCCATCGTGCAGCGGTTCTAGGAGCGGGCTGCTGTCGCTGTTGCAGACCGCGCCTGACGCGCGGCAATGCCAGCCTCAGGCATCGCCGGTGCGTGCGGGGAGCGCACGCCCCCGAACATCTCGTCCACGCGGGCTGGCGACCACACGGGCTGGCAGCTACTTGGGCCGAAATGTGCACAAGCCAGTCTTTCTTGCTGGATATCTGCCCACCGGCATAGCGTGCGTGCTGGCAAGGGGCTGGCTGCGCCTTCTTGACGCGCAGGGCCGCAAGCCCTGTTGCAATGAGCAGGAAACTGCATAATGCAGGGGTTGCCATCACCTGCACGCCTATCCTTCGCTGTGCCTTCCTCAATGTCCTGATGTGGAGATCCTGCACCATGCCTTCGCCTAAGATCGCGCTTCTTACTGCTGGGGGCCTCGCGCCCTGCCTGTCGGCTGCCGTCGGGGGGCTGATTCAGCGTTACAGCGAAATCGCGCCTGACGTGCCGATCATCGCCTATCGCAACGGCTATTATGGCGTGCTCAGCGGCCAGTCGATCGAGGTGACGCCGGAAGTGCGGGCGAAGGCCGGTGTGTTGCAGCAGCATGGCGGCTCGCCGATTGGCAACAGCCGGGTGAAGCTGACCAACGTCAAGGATTGCGTCAAGCGCGGTCTCGTGCAGGCAGGCGAGGATCCCCTTGAGGTCGCAGCGCGGCAACTGGCGGCCGATGGTGTCACCATTCTCCACACCATTGGCGGCGATGACACCAATCTGACCGCCGCCGATCTGGCGGCCTATCTTGCCAAACAGAATTCAAGCCTCACCGTCGTCGGGCTGCCCAAAACCGTTGACAATGACATCATCCCGATCCGCCAGTCCCTCGGGGCCTGGTCGGCGGCCGAGCAGGGCGCGATGTTCTTCGAGAATGTCGTCAACGAACGCTCGACCAACCCGCGGATGCTCGTGATTCACGAAGTGATGGGCCGCAATTGCGGCTGGCTCACGGCGGCAACGGCGCACTGCTACCGCACCCGCCTGCAGCGACTGGCATTTCTCGACGCGTTTGATTTCACACGCGCCCACAAGGATATTGACGCAGTCTATCTGCCGGAAATGGCCATTGACATCGCTGCTGAGGCGCGCCGCCTGAAGGAGCGGATTGACGCCAAGGGTTCAGCCAATATTTTCGTCAGCGAAGGCGCGTGCCTTGCGGAGATTGTTGATGAAATGAAAGGCCGGGGTATCGTCGTGGAAAGCGACCCCTTCGGCCATGTCATGCTCGACCGGGTCAATGTCGGCACCTGGTTTGCCGCGCAGTTCGGCAAACTGGTGGCGGCGGAAAAAACCCTGGTGCAAAAGTCCGGCTATTTCTCCCGCTCCGCGAAAGCCAATGTCGATGACCTGCTGCTGATCAAGGGCATGGTCGATCTGGCGGTTGATTGCGGTCTTGCCGGGCGCCCCGGCCTGATTGGTCACGACGAAGGCCACGGCGGGGTGTTGCGTGCCATTGAGTTTGAGCGAATCAAAGGCGGCAAAGCCTTTGACATCAAACAGTCGTGGTTTGCCGACATGCTGGCGGACATCGGACAGCCTGCGGCCCTTCCGGCTCAAAGCGCAGCCCATTGAGGTCAGCGCTCCGCGTAAAACCGCAATCGCGCAACTGGGCCATTGATCGGCGGGCGGGCCAGCGTTAAGACGTGAACTGACAGCGCCCCGGCCACATGGACGGGGCAGGTGCGGCCAACGGTTTTGGGAAGCGGGCAAGGGCATGAACAATCAGGCGTCTCAACGACACCCAAAGCAGCGTCGGCCTTCCGGCAGCTCGCTTGCCGACCAGGCCCGTTTTTTCAAATCGTGGATTGAAAATCCAGCCCGCGCCGGGGCCATTTCGCCTTCCGGCCCCTATCTGGCGCGCGCTATGGCAGGGTGCTTCGACTTTTCCGGTGACGGCCCGATTCTGGAACTTGGCCCCGGCACCGGGCCGGTGACAGCGGCGCTGGTAGCGCGTGGCGTTGCCGAATCGCGCATTGTCATGGTGGAATATGATGTCACTTTCTGCGAATTGCTCCGCCAGCGTTACCCAAAAGCCACCGTCATTCAAGGCGATGCCTATGATCTGATGAAGTCGGTTGAGGGACATTTGGCGACCCCCGCCATCGCAGTTATCTCGAGCTTGCCGTTGCTGCTGCGCCCACCGCAGGATCGTCAGCGGGTCTTGGAGCACGCCTTCAGGCTTGCCCGTAACGATGCGCCATTTGTGCAGTTTTCCTACGGCTTGAAATCACCGTTGCCGCGCGCCGGCATGGCTGGCAGCATTGCCTATAATTCCCGGCGCCTGCCGCCTGTCCTTCTCAACGTGCCGCCGGCCCATATCTGGGTGTTCAATCGTCTGAGCAAGGCCAACCCGTGAGCGTGCGCGGTGGGCTGAATCATGAGTGATGCAATATTGCGCCCGGCGCGCATTGGTGTCGTCACCGCTTCGGATCGCGCCAGCGCGGGCATTTACAAGGATGAATCCGGCCCCGCCATCGAGGCCTGGCTGCGCAGCGTGGTGACGACGCCGTTCGAGATCATCCGCCGCATTGTCCCTGATGGTCTGGAAAGCGTGCGCGACACGCTGATTGATC
>DAICZI010000171.1 GCA_027311205.1 Beijerinckiaceae bacterium
CGTCCATGCGCAGCCACGGGCGCGACATGGCCGTGCCAGTGCTCACGCCAACGTGCATTTCATAGCCCGCAAAAGGCGCCTCATCCACAAGGCAGACGCCTGCGACAGCTTTGAGCCGTTTGGTGCCGGTCAGCACGGTTGCCAGATCAAGCAAGCCGAAACCCGACACAGTTTCGGCTGAGCCTTCCATCCCCTGCGGATCACTGACCTCGTGTCCCAGCATCTGCATCCCGGCGCAGATGCCGATGACTTTGCCGCCCCGCCGCACATGGGCAAAAAGATCGATATCCCAGCCTTGCGCCCGCATGAATCGCAGATCGGCGATCGTCGCTTTGGAACCCGGCAGAATGACGAGATCACAGACCGGCAAGGGCTGGCCGGGGGCGACCATCACCAGATCAACGAGGGGCTCTTGCGCCAGCGGATCAAAATCATCAAAGTTTGCAAGTCGCGACAAGCGCGGCACAACAATTTTGATCGTCCCTTTGCCGCCATCGCCACGTGGGGAGGCGCTGCGCTCCAGCCCGGCTGCATCCTCCGCAGGCAAAAGGTGCGCATCTGCAAAATACGGGATCAGGCCCAAAGCCGGCCAGCCCGTTGCGGTGGCAATCGTCGCCATGCCATCAGCAAACAGGCTCGGATCACCACGAAACCGGTTGACCAGGAAGCCTTTGATCCGCGCCGCATCCTCGCCCGCCATAACGGCTTTTGTGCCGACGATTTGCGCAATCACCCCGCCACGGTCAATGTCACCCATCAGCACCACGGGCACACCGGCGGCGCTCGCAAAACCCATATTGGCAATGTCATGGCCCCGCAGATTGACCTCCGTCGCACTGCCCGCGCCCTCCACCAGGACCAGATCACAGCGCGCCTTCAGGCGGTTGAAGCTCTCCAGCACCGGAGCCATGAGCTGCGGTTTCAGCTTCTGGTAATCGCGCGCCTTCGCGGTGCCATAGATTTGGCCCTGCACGACAATCTGCGCGCCGACCTCGCTCTGCGGCTTCAGCAGCACCGGGTTCATGTCGGTGTCGGGATCGACCCCGCAGGCGCGCGCCTGCAGCGCCTGGGCGCGGCCAATCTCGCCGCCATCGCTGGTGACGGCGGCATTATTCGACATATTCTGCGGCTTGAACGGCAACACGCGCAAGCCGCGCCGCAAAAAAGCCCGGCAGAGCCCGGCGACAATCAGCGATTTGCCGACATCCGACCCCGTGCCTTGCAGCATGAGCGCCCTGGCACTCAAAATTCGATGCCTTCCTGCGCCCGCACACCAGCGGCAAAATGGTGCTTGATGAGGCTCATTTCCGTCACGAGGTCGGCCAGTTCGATCAGTTCCGGCTTGGCGTTGCGCCCGGTGACGACGACGTGAAGATCGGCGCGGCGTCCCCGCAGCGCTGTCAGCACGCCATCGAGAGGCAGATAATCATAGCGAAGGGCAATGTTGAGTTCATCGAGCACGAGCAGCCTGATGCCGTCATCAGCCATCAGGTCAAGCGCTTTCGCAAAGGCGCGCTCTGCCGCCGCCGTATCGCGCGCCCGATCTTGCGTTTCCCAGGTGAAGCCCTCACCCATTGTGTGCCACGAAACGAGATCACCAAAGCGCGCCAGGGCCCGCTTTTCGCCGGTCTCCCACTCCCCCTTGATGAATTGCACCACCCCAACCTTCCAGCCATGGCCGAGCGCCCGCAGCATCAGGCCGAAAGCCGCCGTAGATTTGCCCTTGCCAGGGCCGGTATGGACAATCAGCAGGCCTTTTTCGTGCACGCTTTTTGAAGCGACTTCGGCGTCCTGCACAGCTTTGCGCTTGGCCATTTTGTCGCGATGGCGCTGCTCGATGGGTGTGATATTGCTGGTCGCCATGAGATGGCCTTTTTGCTGCAACAGGTGGATCAAGGTCAAACACCAAAGCGAGCGCTCCGGCAAGCCCGGATCAGAGGCAGACCGATGACAAGTTCCAACCGCGATCATTGGCAGCGGGTCTATGAGCAGAAGCCCGATACCAGCGTGAGCTGGTATGAGGCCACGCCCGAACTGTCGCTGGCGCTGATCGGCGCAACCGGCATAAAGCCCCCGGCCCACGTCATTGACATTGGCGGCGGTGCGTCGCGGCTGGTCGATCATTTGCTGGCGCAGGGCTTTGCGGCCAGCGTGCTTGACCTCTCCGGTGCGGCGCTGGGCGTCGCGCACGCGCGGCTGGGCGCAAAGGCTGGCACCGTGGAATGGATCGAGGGCGACGTTACGCGCTTTGCGCCAGCACAGCTTTATGATCTCTGGCATGATCGCGCAGCGCTGCATTTTCTCAACCAGCCCGAAGACCAGCGGGCCTATGTGCGGGCGCTCAGCCAGGCCCTGCGGCGCGGCGGCTTTGCCATCATCGGCACCTTCGCGCCCGATGGTCCGGAAAAATGCAGCGGCCTCCCGGTGACGCGCCACGATGCCGCCAGCCTCGCAGCCCTGCTCGGCCCAGCTTTCCGGCTGGTCAGCACCATGCGCCATACGCACGTAACGCCGGGCGGGGGCGCGCAGAAATTCCAGTTTTCTACATTTGAAAGGGTGTAGACTCAAGCTTTCCTGGCGGCCAGCGGCAGGCTCAGCGTGACGCAGAGGCCGCCGCCTGGCGGTGTCGCCAGTGTGATGCGGCCCTGATGCAATTCAGCGATTTTGCGGCAAAGCGCGAGGCCGACCCCTGATCCGGCCACATTTTTAGGCGCATTCAGCCGCTGGAACAACGCGAATGCCTTGCCAATCACCTGGGGCGGAATGCCGGGGCCGTTATCCACGACGTCAACCACAAGATGGCGACCGCTGACGGCCAGCCGCACGCTCAAGGTGGGCGCGGCGGCAAGGTTATATTTCAGCGCGTTGTCGAACAGGTTCTGGAACAGCAGCGTCAGCAGCGCTTCATCGCCGTCAACCTGATGTCGCCCGGCACCTTTGGAATCAATCACCAAAAGCACGCCGCGCGCCCGCAACGGCTCGGCCAGCATGTCGCGCGCCGCCTTGATGGCCCGCAGCAGCGGAAAGGCCACGCGCTGCGCCGGCGTCGCCTCGATGCGGGCATAGCGCAGCAGGCTCTCCAGCATCCCCGAAAGCCGGTCAGCGCAAAGGCCAATGCGTTCGCCGTGCGCCGCAAGTTCATCTGGGGATTGATCAGGTTCGGCCAAAAATCGCGCAAAAGCCTGAATTTGCCGCACCGGCGCACGCAAGTCATGCGCCGCAGCCAGCGCAAAACCGCGCATCTCCTCATTCAACGCAGCCAGTTGGCGCGCTTGCTTGCGCAGGCGCTCGGTCTGCGCGACGGCCTGGGTGATGTCCTGCGCAAACACCAGCGTACGCGCCCCGCTGCCATCCACATCCGGCAGCCGGTGCTGCTCCCAGCGCTGCCAGCGGGTCACGCCCCTCGCATCAACCAGTTTCTCAACCCCGCCTTTGATCGCGCCATCCTTGCGGCGGAGCGCCGCCTCCCAACGCTTCGCCGGGCCAGGAATTCCTTCACGAAACGGGCGGCTGACAATCTCGCCCCCGGTCTGCTCGCGCCAGCGCTCGGTAGCGAGCAGATAGCGCAAATCGCCATCGAGCATGGCAGCGGCGGCGGGCACATGCCTGGCAAAACTTGTCATCAGCGCATTTTGCGCCTCAATCTGGCGCTGCTGCTGGGCGATGGTTTCCAGCAGCAGGCGACGTTCCCGCGCGTCCTGCGCAATCTTCATCTCAAACGCCATCCGCTCATTGGCGCTGTGAAACAGCACGACGAACAGGCCGATGGTCGCCTGCCAACGGATGCGGATATCAAATTTTTGGGCGGTATCGCCCGGCAGGCCAATGCCAGAAAATTCCAGCACGCGGCGGCTGCCCCGCAGGGCCAGCACTTCGGGCATCAAACCGGTAAAGAACGGACTGTCTTCCAGCGCACCGCCCAGTTCAAGGCCGCTGGCAGCGGGCAGCTTTTCAGCGACGAGAATGGCCCCCGACTCATCAAAAATCGCCACCCCGATATTTTGCTGGCGCAGCACGGCGCCGATGATATCGCCGCCATAGGGGACGGCATGCTCTTTGCGGCTGCGCCTTGCCATGATTGATCCCTCTCAGGTGCCGCGCCGCCAGATCGTTTCAGCGAGATCACCAAACATCTCGCGCACACCCACTCCCGTCAAAGCGCTGGTGCGACCGAGCTGATCATGGCGCAACGGCCTCAGCGGAGGCAAGGCGATGGCCTGATCCACCAGATCAATCTTGTTGATGAGGCCTTTGACCGGGCGCCCCGGCAAGTGCAGCTCAAGACCCGTTGCCAGCGCGCTCATTCGGGCAAAACTGTCAGGCCTTGTCGCATCGGCAACGATAATCGCCCCGGCTGCGCCATTCAGATACATGGTGGAAAAAATCGCCTCCCCGAAATCGCCGTCGGTGTCCCACAGCACCAGCTTCATGGTTTCATCACCGCAAGCGGGCGGGAGTCGCATGTCGTAGGTGAGGATATCGACGCCGATGGTGGTTTTGTAGTCGCCATCGAACCTGTCAAAGATCAAACGGCGTGCCAGCGAGGTTTTGCCGACGCCAATATCGCCGAGCAGCATAACCTTCGCGCTGCGGCTTTTTGCTTCCACGCTCACTTCTCCAATTCACCTTTAAAGAGGCCGCGCAGTTCAACACGGCGGTTGGCATTCAACACAGCGCCGCCTTCCGGTACCAAAGTGCCGGTGGCAGCCTGACCAACCATGACAATCCTGTCTGCTGGCATTCCCACATCCTGCAGCATTTGTGCAACTTTTTGGGCACGTTCGAGCGAAATTTTCTGGTTAAGCGCCCTGCCGCCAGAATTATCAGTGTAGCCAATGACCTGGATCCCTCCCGCCGCCACGGCCAAAGGCACGATTTTGCTGAGCTGGGCGGAGACATCAGCCGCATTGATGACCTCGGCATTCTTGTCGAAAAACACCGCAAAGCCGCGCAGCGCCGCTGCGAGGCGCGCGCGCGGACTGTCGAG
>DAICZI010000172.1 GCA_027311205.1 Beijerinckiaceae bacterium
TCGCCGCGCCGTTCCGTGATGGCCAGCAGCGCATTGCCGGTGTGCTCGGCGTCATCGGGCCGACCAGGCTGAACTACGCCCGCATTGTCCCGATGGTCGATTATACCGCGCAGATTGTCGGACGCCTGCTGCAAAAGCGCAGCTCGTGAAGCCCTGGCGAGCTATCCTCGACAGATGGCCCCAGCGCGCGGCGCAAATCCCTCAGGCCGAGGCCCGCTTCTCGGGTTCGCCCAGCATGTGCCCGGTGATCAGGCTCGCCAAAGCCGCCGGATCAAGCGGCTTGGACGCAAAATGATCGCAGCCGGACGTGAGGGCGTGGGCTTCGGCATCGGCATTGGTTGAGGCTGAAACGGCCACAATCAGCCGGGGGGCCAGGCCCTCGGCCTTTTCACGGGCGCGAATGGCGCGGGCCACACCGCCGCCATCCATGTCGGGCAGGCGCAGATCAAGCAGCAGGCAATCGGGTGCCGGCTGGGTGAAGGCAGCGGCCAGGGCCGCAGCGCCATCGCCGACGCGGGTGACGTCAGCGCCGAGCCGCTCGCACTGCCGCATCATCACCAAAGCATTGATATCATTATCCTCAGCGATCAGGATGCGCGTGCCAACAGGCAGCGCACGGGCAGGCGGCGCGTGGCGCGCCTCAGGCTCCGGCTTCACCTGCGCAATCATGCGCAGCAGCGATTTGGTGCGCACCGGACGGGTGAGCCAGCCATCGAAACCCTGCGCCGAAACCTGCCCAAAGGTTGAGCGCTCGAACGGGGCGAGCAGGATAAGGCATTGGCCGACACCCGCGAGCCGTGCGGCGGCCGCCAGCATTTGTGCTGTTTCCGAACCCAGGCCATGGTCAATCAGCACGGTATCAAACCGCTCGGTTCCCCCGAGCGCCGCCTGTCCCGCCAGCGCTGTGGCAGCCTGCGTGACAGCGACCCCGACGGTCGCCAGCTTTTGCACCAGATAGGGCGCTTCAAACGGTGAATCAGCGATAATCAGCACGTTTTTGCCGCGCACCGGCAGGCGCATCAACGGCTGATCGTAGGGACGTGCCTGGGCAAAGCGCAGCGGCTGGGTGAAAGTGAATTCCGTGCCCACACCCGTGGCATTGTCACTGAGGCCGAGGTCCCCGCCCATTTCCGTGACAATGCGGCGGGTGATGGCAAGCCCGAGCCCAGTGCCTTCGGCCAGAGACTGGCCATCGGGGGCAATCTGCTCATAGGGCTCGAAAATCGTGCTGCGCCGCTCCGGACTTATGCCAGGCCCGGTATCGCGCACGAAGAATTCCAGCATTTCCTCGGAGCGCCGCACCTCGATCCCGACGCCGCCACGGGCGGTGAATTTGACGGCATTTCCCGCCAGATTCATCAGGATTTGCTGGAGCCGCATCGGGTCGCCGGTCATGCGCTGCGGCACATCCGGGCGCACCAGCGCGGCGATCTCGATGGATTTCGATTGGGCGCGCGGCGACAGCAGTTCGACGACCGATTCAACCAGAGCGACAAGGTCAAACTCAACCTCGTTGACCACGAATTTCCCGGCCTCGATTCGGGAAAAGTCCAGCAGGGTTTCAACCAGTTGCTGCAACTGGTCGCCAGCATTGCGGATGGCGGCGGCATAGGTCGCCTGCTCGCCGTCGAGCTTGGTGCCGGTCAGCAAATCAGCCATGCCAACCATGCCGCTGAGCGGCGTGCGGATATCATGGCTGATGTCGGCCAGAAAGCGGGATTTCGCGTCGTTGGCGGCTTCGGCCCTGTCGCGGGCTTTCAGCGCGATGCTGACCTGCCAGAAGTCGCGACGAAACACTTCATTTTCTTTGGCGACGTCCTCGAGGCGGCGAATATAGCCGCGACGCTCCATAAACAGGGCCGCCGCCACGCCCGCGGCCAGAAACGCCAAAATCCACGCGATCATGCTGAACATCCAGAGCTAGCCAAATTCAAGCGCATTATGCGCGCGCGGCCTTAACAAGCTGCTGCTGGAAAGTTCAGGGTTTCAGTTTTTCTGCAAAGGCGGTGCGCAGGAGGGCGCGTCGCATCAGGCCAGCAACTGCCACAAGATCATGACGATGCCGACAATCGACGCGGCCCAGATGATGGTGCGCAGAACGGGAATGCCAGCAATATAGACCGGCACATAGAGCGTGCGCGCCCAGACATAAATCTCCGCGCCATGGGCGGTGGCGCTGCCGGTGCGCCCAGCGGCCACGACGCCCAGCACGGCGGCGGCAAACAGCGGGAAGGTTTCCAGCACATTATGCAGCGCACGCGCAATGCGTCCGACATACTTGTTGTCGATGACATTGGGGGTGTCGCGGGGCCCCATCAAGGTACTGAGCGAGAGGAAGGGCATTTGAGCTGCTGCTTGCAGCACCAATTGCAGAAGCACCAGCGCGACGGCGCAACCCAGCATGGTGAGTTCAAACGGTACAGGATGGGAGGCCATGGGAAAGTCCTTCAGGTTGGTCGGTTGCTGATTAGGTGGCAGCCGCCGCGCGGAGTCAATGCGTTGACTCAGCGATTTCCCGAAGATTTTCAGCGTCCGGCGACAACCAGCAGGCGTTTGACCAATCCGCTGCGGAAAGCCTGCAGAAATGCCTGGTAATTGCGGAACGACACGCAACCGTTTGAATCGCCGCGCCTGCCCAGCATGAAGCTGTGCGCCAAAAGCCCGGTGCGGCCATAGATGCTGCCGCCGCCAACGGGCGTCAGGCGCAAGGCCTGCACGCCATGAAACATCCCGCGCCGGTAGGTCAGATCATAAAGATGCGGCGGCGTCGGCCCGCGCATGCGCTGGTTCACAAACCGCGGATCATCGATCATGTTGCCGAGGCCGGAATGGGCCTCAAGGCGCTCGCCATTCGGAAGCACAACGGTATGCTCGGCGATATTATACACCGCTGTCCCGGCGCTGGCAGAGACCTGGGTGGAAGCGCTGTGCCCCAAACTCATGGTATTAAAATGGTTGGGAGCATAGGCCAACGCTGCTCGGGGTGTCTTCGGTTGCCCGAACATCCGCTCGAAAAACGAGCGGTGATCGACGGGGGCGGGCTTTGCCGCCGGAGGAGACCTGCGCAGCAGGGCGAGCCTGGTCCTCGGCTTCAGCACCTTCGGCTTGTCGCGCTCGGCATGGCGATCATGATGGGTGCCTTCTGCCCGCGCGACTTGCGGTGCCGCCTGCGCCATCGGCAATGGCACAGGTTTGGGCAGCGGCACAGGCCTCGCCGCTGCAAGGACAGCGGGTTCTTTGTGCGCTGGTACCGGCGGTTTGCTCACCGCAGCCTCGGCGTGTGCCAGGGGCAGCGCCACAGGCGCAGGCATGGAAACGGGTTTGCTGATCTGCGCCGCAGCCATGACCTCCTGCGTGACGGGCGGCTGCGGTGGCAAGGGCACCGCTGGTGCCGGGGCCGGTGCTACCGGTGCTGAAGCCAGCTTCGGCAGAGCGGCCTTGGCTTCAACAATGGCCGTGTGCGTCACCACCGGCCCGACGGTGACGGCCTCGCCGACGGTGATGGAAGCTTGTGGAACAAGGGCTGACAGCGCCCGCACCCTTGTTTTCCAATCATCGGCAGGGACAGGCTGCTCGGGAACCGCCAGCATCGCCAGCCGGTCACGCCCGCCGAGCATTGATCCAGCGGACGAAACATCAAGCATTCCGCCCATCATGTGCAGGAGCGTCAAACATCCGGCCAGCGAGCCAACCGAGATAGCCGCTATCGTGGATGTGCCCCTGAACAGACGTTTCAGCGACGCCTGCCTGTGTCCGGCGGGACGTATGGGGCCTTTGGGGTTCTGGACGTGCTGCATGGGCTCAACTCGGACTCAACAAACAACCAACACAGGCCCGCGCATCGCTGCGCGGATGATGTAAAAAGGCACACAAAAAGCTGGGCCAGACCCGTTTGGGCGCAGCCACGCATCCGTTAAAAGGCGGTGCGTTTTTCAACCTTCAGATTAACTGTATGATGCCATAGTTAATAAACTGCCCTCTAGGAATTGTCAGAGCCCAACAGCCTGACGCGCGTGCTTTTGCCGGTGCCAGGCCGTGTTCAGGCTCAGACAATCATACTTGTTCCAGCGCCAGTTTGACGCCAAGTCCCACGAAAATCGCCCCCGTGACGCGATTGAGCCAACGCCCGAACGTCGTAAACCGGTCTCTTACCGAGGGAACTGTCAGAACATTGGCGACCATCACAAACCAGCCGATCAGGGCGGCAGCCATGCCAATTCCGTAAAGGCCCTGCACAAGCAGCGGCGTTTGCGGACTGACTAGTGTCGAAAACAGCGACAGGAAAAACAGTACGGGCTTTGGATTGAGGGCATTGGTGATGAAGCCCAGCCCAAAGCTCTTCAGGTTTGAAGGCGCAATGAAACCGGCCTTGACATCGGGCACGGCAAAGGCAGGCGAACGCCACAGCCTTATCCCCATCACCAGAAGATAGGTGGCTCCGGTCAATTTGAGGAGGTTGAAAAACGCCAAGGATTTTGCAACGAGCAGGCCGAGGCCCAAAATCGTCGCGGTGAGGTGGAGCAGCAACGAGGCCCCGACACCGACACTTGTGAACACGCCCGCATGGCGTCCGAAGGCCAGACTTTGCCGCATCACCATCGCCGTATCTGCGCCCGGCGCAACGATCACAAGCGAAAAAACGGCCATAAGGCCAGCAAATTCAATCAGATAATGCAATAGGCGAAGATCCCTCTTTTCGCCCCCCACAAATTCCCTACATGTTTGTGCGCTACAAATCTACCCCCTAAGCCCACATCGCCCGGCAACCCGCTCGACCTGTGACCCCGGGCCGCAGAGCAGCAGCAGGCCTGGGGGCCTGCCTGACAACTCTGCGCGCTCATTGATGTCATGTGGCTGACAGCGGCTTCAGGGACGGCTCCGCACGCGCCTGCCGATGCTGGATTCAGCAAAAGTGCTTCGCAGAAGGCTCATAAGTCCAGCAC
>DAICZI010000173.1 GCA_027311205.1 Beijerinckiaceae bacterium
GCCTGTCGGGGCCAATCCGGCAGCTAGCGTCGCGCCGCCCATGCCTGAACCGACGATGATGATATCAGGGCTGCTCATGCAGTTATCCGCCTGGAGGTCACCGGATCAAACAGCAAAGCCTTGTCGAGGTTGAAAGCAAAGGTGTGGGTCTGGCCAGGATGCACGTCGACATCCGCTCGCATCCGGGCTGTCACTTCCTTGCCTGCCAGCGATGTAACGACAAAGGTGTCTGACCCGGCGGGCTCGACAATATCAACCATGCTGCTGAAGGTTGCGACGCTTTTGGCGTTGCGGTCAGTGCCCTCAACATCGCTGACGGCCTCCGGCCTGATGCCAAATATCACTTTCGTGCCATCGGCAGCGTGGCTGACATCTGCGCTGGGCGGCACCGCAAAGCGCAGCGGCTCCGAACCCTCATGCGCAATCACGACGGAGGTTGTGCCATTGCCTTTCGAGATCGTCCCATCGAGCAGGTTCATCGAGGGCGAGCCCATGAAGTCGGCGACGAAAAGATTGGCGGGCATGTTATAAACCTCATGCGGTGTGCCCACCTGCTGCAATTCGCCGTCTTTCAGCACCGCAATGCGGGTCGCCAGGGTCATGGCCTCGATCTGGTCATGGGTGACATAAACGATGGTCGTGCCGGTGCGCTGGTGCAGCCGCTTGATCTCCACCCGCATGTCAACGCGCAATTTGGCATCGAGGTTTGACAGGGGTTCATCGAACAGAAACACGCGCGGCTGGCGCACCAAAGCGCGGCCCATGGCGACGCGCTGGCGCTGGCCCCCTGATAGCTGGCTGGGGCGGCGCGCCAGCCAGCGGCACGATTTGCAAGGTTTTGGCGACCTCCGCCACCGCCTTGTCGCGCTCAGCCTTGGGCACACCGCGCATTTCCATGCCGAAGGCAATGTTCTCCGCCACTGTCATGTTGGGGTAAAGCGCATAGGATTGAAACACCATGGCGATGTCGCGCTTGGAGGGATGCAGGTCATTGATCTCCTGGCCGTCGACGCTGATTGTGCCCGAGGAGATCGCTTCAAGCCCGGCAATGGTGTTGAGCAAAGTTGATTTGCCGCAGCCCGATGGCCCCACCAGAACAAGAAAGCCGCCCTTGTCGAGGGTGAGGTCAATCCCCTTGAGGATTTCAACCGCGCCGAAGCGTTTGCGCAAAGCATTGATTTCGAGAAAAGCCATGACTTACCCTTTCACCGCGCCAGCCATCAGGCCCCGCACAAAATAACGACCTGCAACGACGTAAACGATCAGCGTCGGCGCGGCGGCGATGATCGCCGCGGCCATGTTGACGTTATATTCGATGACGCCGGTTGAAGTGTTGACGACATTATTCAGCGCTACTGTCATCGGCGCGTTGTCACCTGCGGCAAATGTCGAGCCGAACAGGAAGTCGTTCCAGATATTCGTGAACTGGTAGATGACCGTCACAATGAAGATCGGCGCGGAACTTGGCAGCATGATGCGCCGGAAAATTTGAAAAAATCCAGCGCCGTCAATCTGGGCGGCTTTGATCAGCTCAGTTGGAAAGGCTTCATAATAATTACGGAAAAACAGCGTTGTGAAGCCAAGGCCATAGACAACATGCACCAGAACCAGATTGACCGTGGGATTGCCAAACCCCAGTGAATAACCGGTCAAATCCTGCATATTCATGCCGATGCTGCCGAGTTTTCCGAGGATCACCGCCATCGGAATCAGCACCGACTGGTAGGGGATGAAACAGGCAAACAGCATCAGGCCAAACACCAGCCGATGGCCGGCAAAGCGCCATTTGGTCAGGACATAGCCGTTGAGCGAACCGAGCATGGTCGAGATAAACACCGCCGGAACGACCATTTTGATCGAATTCCAGAAATACCCCTTGATGCCGGCGCAGGTCAGACCCACGCAGGTCGTGCCCCAGGCTTTGATCCATGGCGCGAAAGTGAGATGGTGCGGCAGTTCAAACATGTTGCCGCCGGTGATTTCCGACATGGGCTTCAGCGACGTCATCACCATCACTACGAGCGGCATCAGGTAAAGCACGGCAAAGAATATCAGCAAGCCGTATATGACGATGCGGCTGCGCCATGCCGAACGGCGGGTTGGGTGCGCTCGCATAATGGCGGCTGGAGTGACGGCGCTCATCGGCTCTTCTCCCGCAATTCTGAATAAAGATAGGGGATCATCACTGCAGCAATGGTCATCATCATGATGATGGCGCTGGCCGAGCCTACCGCCATTTGATCTCTGGTGAATGTGTAGGAATACATGAAGGTCGAAGGCAATTCGGCGGCCCCACCGGGGTTGTTGCCTGTAACTGACAGAACCAGATCATAGGATTTCAGCGCGAGGTTGATGAGAATGATCATCGCCGACAAAAATACCGGTCGCAGCATCGGGATAACAATGCGCCGGTAAGTCTGAAACGAAGAAGCGCCATCAATTTGCGCCGCTTTGAGGATCTCGCCGTCAATGCCGCGCAACCCCGCCAGAAACAGCGCCATGATGAAGCCGGCGCTCGCCCAAATGGCGGCAATCGCCACGCAATAGATCATCATGCGCGGGTTGACGACCCAATCGAAATGAAAGCTGGTCCAGCCGAGGTCGTGCATCGCCTTTTCGAGGCCAATGCGCGGGTTGAGAAACAGCTTCCAGGCGGTGCCGGTAACAATGAAAGACAATGCCAGCGGGTAGAGATAAATCGGTCGCAATACGCCTTCGCCCCGGATTTTCTGGTCGAGCAGGATCGCCAAGCCCAGCCCGATGGAAAGGCAGAACACCACATAAATCCCGCCGAACAACCCCATATTGACGATGGCCGTGTACCAATTGGACGGAGGATCCCTCTCAAACGTCCACGTCCAGAGTTTCAGATAATTTCCCCAGCCGATAAAATGGAAGTTGGTGAAGGCCTTGGAACTGGTCAGTGACAGCAGAAACGTCCAGCTGATAAAGCCGTAAACAAACACCAGTATCAGCAAAAATGATGGTGCCAGCACCAATTTGGGCAGCGCATTCTGAAGCCGCTGGCGCAGGCTGACGCGCGCACGCGGCACGGGCGTAAGGGCTGAGACTGTCATGTGGTTCCTCCCCAGGAAGCAAGACCCTCCCCCGCGGGCGAGGAAGGGTCAAGTTTCTTATTTTGCTGCGTCGATCGCCTTGGAAAGTTCCGCCACGGCGGCATCCGAAGTCTTGATTTCACCGTGGAAGAACTTGGTCACAACGTCTGTATAGGCCGTGGCAATGGCTGGCGGCTGTGCATAATTCTGCGTCATGGAGCCAACGAAGGTCCCGGCGGCATCGGCCTTTTTCACGTCGGCTATGCCCTTCTTGCCACACATGTCAAAGGCAGTGTCTGGCACGTCCATGCGGGCGGGCACCGAGCCCTTGATGACGTTGAAGGCCGACTGGACAGCCGGGCTCATGACCGCATCGGCCAAGGCAAGCTGCGCGCCGCGGAGGTCAGCGGGCACCTGGAACATGGCGAACATATCGGTGTTGTAGATCACCGTGCCTTCCGTGCCAGGGAAACGGTAGCAGAGGAAGTCCTTGCCCGCGACCTTGTGCGCCACGGTGAATTCGCCCTTGGCCCAATCGCCCATTACCTGCACCAGCGCATCACCCTTGATCACCATGGCGGTGGCAAGGTTCCAGTCACGGCCGGCGTAGTTCGGATCAACATACGCACGCAATTTGGCGAGATTGTCGAAGGCTTTTTTCATCGTCGCCGATTTCAGGGCCGTCGGATCGAGATCAACAAAGGCCTTCTTGTAGAAAGCCGGGCCACCGGTTGACATCACAACCGAGTCGAACATCGTCCCTTCCTGCCAGGGCTGGCCGCCGAGCGCCAGCGGAATGACACCCGCCTTCTTCGCCTTGTCGAGCAGCGCGATGAATTCATCAAAGTTTTTCGGCTCGGTGCCGCCAATCTTGTCCATCACCGCCTTGTTGATCCACAGCCAGTTGACTGAGTGAATGTTGATCGGAATGGCATCCCATTTGCCATTGGTGGTGGTGAATTTCTGCAAGGCCTTGGGAATGACCTTGTCCCAATGTTCCTTCGTGGCGAGCACATTGAGGTCGTTTAGCTTGCCAGCCTTGGCGTAATCAAGTGCATAGTAGCCGAGGATTTGTGAAGCCGTCGGCGGGTTGCCCGCTGCAACCATGGCCTTGAGTGTCGTCATAGCAGCAGCACCGCCACCGCCAGCGATCGGCACGTCTTTCCAGGCATAGCCTTCCTTGGCGAGATAAGATTTGAGGGTGGCCAGTGCAGCGGCTTCACCACCGGAAGTCCACCAGTGCAGCACCTGCACCTGCTTGACATCGGCGGCATGCGCCGGGACGGCGAGGCCGAGGGCCGAAGCGGCCATCGCGCTTGCCAAATAAAAATTGCGTAGTTTCATAATTCCATTCTCCACGAGGTACTCTCCCGCCGGATACGGTCCGGCACCGATTGCAGGAGTGCTTTGATGCCTCCCGATTCTTGTGTCCGCAGGCTCATCTGCGCGGCAGCCACCAATTGGTACGTGGCCCCTGGTGAACGTGAAATGTCTTTTCCTCAGTGTAATCAGCAACCGAGCCCAGCCCTAATTCACGCCCAAGTCCGGACTGGCCATAGCCGCCAAACGGCAATTCCGGCGTTCCGTCCATGAAGGTGTTGACCCAAACGGTACCGGCCCGCACACCGCGTCCCACGCTCAGCGCAGTATCAATATCCCGGCTCCACACACTGGCGGAGAGCCCGTAGTCTGTCCCATTGGCCAGCGCGACGGCGTCATCAAGCGTTTCAAAGGACATCAGACTGACCACCGGGCCAAACACCTCGTCGCTGGCTATCGGCATTGAAGGTAGCACGGAATCGACAAGGGTGGGTGCGAGAAACAGCCCCTCAGAAGGCAGGCGGACGCCTCCGCTGCGTAGCTTGGCACCTGCATGGCTGGCAG
>DAICZI010000174.1 GCA_027311205.1 Beijerinckiaceae bacterium
CTTTTGTTGTTGTGGCCATGGTATCGGCCAGTTCGGTATTCATGTCCGCACGCTGCCGCAGGATGCCGGCGCGCACTTGGCAGGCAGGGTCAAGCCTGCCTGATCAAGGCTTGTCGCGGCCCCTGAAGCCGGTTGCGAGCACGTAAAGCTCGGCTGAGTCTGCGCGGCTGGCCTTGGGCTTGACGTGACGCACCAGCGCAAAATCGCGCTTGAGACGCGTCAGCAGTTGCCCTTCGGTGCCGCCCTGCAGCACTTTGGCGAGAAAAAATCCACCCGGCTCCAAGACATCGCAGGCAAAATCGGCGGCCATTTCGGCCAGCGCGACAATGCGCAAATGATCGGTCTGGCGGTGGCCGGTGGCGTTGGCCGCCATATCCGACATCACGCCATCAGCGCCGCTGCCGAGCATGGCTTGCAGTCGTTGCGGCGCATCAGCGTCGTTGAAGTCCATCACCGTGAATTCGACCCCGGGAATGGGCTCGATCGCGAGCAAATCGATTCCCACCACTTTGCCGTTGCCGCTTTCAGAGGCGCAGCGTTTGGCCGCCACCTGCGCCCAGCCGCCGGGGGCCGCGCCAAGATCAATGATGCGCTGACCCGGCCGCAGCAGATGAAACCGCTCGTCGATTTCCAGCAGCTTGTAGGCGGCACGCGAGCGCCAGCCCTCGCGCCTGGCCTGCGCCACATAAGGATCGTTGAGTTGGCGCTGCAGCCAGCGCGCCGAAGAATTGGTGCGCCGCGCGGCGGTCTTGACGCGGGTTTTCAGTGAGCGCCCGCCTTCGCGGCCGGACGTGCCAGAACCACTCGTGGTCATGATTTACCTGTCAATTGTCGCCCCAGGCCTGATCGGCGCTCATCATCTGCATCAGCAGACCCTCGCGCAGACCCCGGTCGGCGATACGCACCCGGTCGGCCGGGAAGGCGCGGCGGATGGCTTCAAAAATCGCGCAGCCCGCCAACACAAGATCGGCGCGCTCGCGCCCGATACAGGCATGGGCGACGCGCTCATGGAAGGACATATCTACCAGGCGGCGCATGACGACATCAACTTCGCGCCGTTCCATCCACAGGCCATCGACCCGGCGGCGGTCATAGCGCGGCAAATCAAGGTGCAGGCCCGCCAGCGTGGTGACGGTGCCGGATGTGCCGAGCAAATGGAAATTGGCGCAGCGCTGCTCGGCACCTGCCCGTTTGGCAAAGGGGCGCAGCCGCCGCGCCACATGTTCAACCATTTCATCAAACAGGTGAGGTGTTACTTCAACGCCGCCAAATTGCTCGCACAAGGTCACGACGCCAATCGGCAATGATGTCCAGAGATTGACACAGGCATTGGAAGCACACAGCGGCTCGGTTCGTTTTTTGCTGCTGCGTGCCAGCCACACCACTTCTGTCGAGCCACCGCCAATATCAAACAGCACAACGGCTTGCGCGTTCTGGTCGACGAGTTCGCAGCATCCGGCAGCGGCGAGCTGCGCCTCGGTGCCGTTGTCGACGACCTCAAGCGCCATGCCGGTTTGCTTTCTTACACGGGCAATGAATTCACGGCCATTGGAAGCGCGCCTGCAGGCCTCGGTTGCCACGAGCCGCATCCGCCGCACATGGCGGGCCAGGATCTTGTCACGGCAGACTTCCAGGGCCGAAAGCGCCCGCTCCATCGCAGCCTCGCTGAGCGCGCCGGTTTGCGTCAGGCCTTCGCCCAGCCGCACAATGCGCGAAAACGCGTCCACCACCCGCAACGTCGGGCGGCCATTCTCGGTGGCCGGGCGGGCGATGAGCAAGCGGCAATCGTTGGTACCAAGGTCGAGCGCGGCATAACTGGGCACATGGGCGTGGTAGCCGACAGAGGCCCGCAGACCCTCCTGCCGACCTGGGTCAAACTTTACAGCTTGTGAGTTAGCCACCGTCGCGGACGGGGCCATCACCACCGGTTCCAAAGTGTATCACCTTTCCATACGACCATCTGTGACCGTACCTGTATTTGAATATGCCTGTTACCAACCATGCCCAATTTTCAACGAGGCCGCGATGTAGACTACGCCTAACCGCAGCCAGTATGCCCTAAAATCTCTTCGATCATACGGCAGAAACGACAAAAATACACCTCAAAAAAAGCCCTTTTGCAGACCCGTTGCCGCAGGGACGCCCTATGCGGCATTTCTTCACGGCGCTGGAGTGGCGCTTGCCGCCGTTCAGCATGATATGGGGGGTGCCGCGTTTGGCGCAACGTCAAGTTTGTGCTAAATCAGCGCGTGATGGTGGTTCACTTTGTGTCTCTGTGGCGGGTGCTGCAGAACGTGCTGGGGACAGCGGCGGTTTCGCCCCGGCATCTGACGCTTCGGCAAAAATCTGGATTTCATTCAAATGTCAGGCATTGCGCGAATTTTTGGCTTTATTTTCGCGACGGCAGCGATTTTATTCATTCTTGGCATTAGCGCAGCGGCGTTGGTTGTTTGGCATTTTGAGCAGCATTTGCCCGATTACACCCAACTCAAGAATTACGAGCCGCCGGTCATGTCGCGCATTTATGCCAGCGATGGCACGATTCTGGGTGAATACTCGACCGAACGCCGCATATTTTTGCCGATTTCAGCCATCCCGCCGCTGGTGCGCGAGGCCTTCATTTCGGCGGAAGACAAGCATTTTTATACGCACCACGGTATCGACCCCAAAGGCGTGCTGCGCGCGTTGATCGTGCTGATCGAGGGCGGGCATCACATCCAGGGTGCCTCGACCATCACCCAGCAGGTTGCGAAAAATTTCTTTCTGACTGACGCTGTGACCATGACCCGCAAGATCAAGGAAGCCATTCTGGCGATCAGGATCGAGTCGGCTTTCCCCAAAGACAAGATTCTCGAACTTTATCTCAATCAGATTTATCTCGGCCTCCATAATTACGGCATCGCCGCCGCTGCCTTGAATTATTACAACAAGAGCGTTGACGAACTGACCCTGTCACAGGTTGCCTACCTTGCCGGATTGCCGAAGGGGCCGAATAATTACCAGCCCTTTCGCGACACCCAAAAGGCTATAGCCCGACGCGATTATGTGATCGACCGGATGGTCGACAATGGCTATGTTTCAAAAGCGGCGGGGGACGCTGCCAAAAAGGAGCCGCTCGGCGTTGATCCGCGGGTGCTGAAGCAGCGTGTCGTGGCGAGTGATTATTTTACCGAGGAAGTGCGCCGTGAGTTGGTGGCGCGCTATGGCAAGAAAAAGCTCTATGAGGGCGGCTTGCAAGTTCATACGACCTTTGACCCGAAAATGCAGGCGATGGCGAGTCAGGCGCTGGTGCGCGGGCTGGTGCGTTATGACGAACAGCATGGCTGGCGCGGACCGGTCACATCGATCAATATCTCTACTGATTGGGGTGTGTCACTGGCGGCGGTGCCGGCCTTGAATGACATCCAGCCGTGGCAGATGGCGGTCGTGCTATCGACGACGCCCACGGCGGCGACCATTGGCTTGCGCCCGCCCTTGCTGAGTTCGGGGCAATTGTCATCCCAACGCCTGACGGGAACAATTTCGCTGGCGGGGTTGCGTTGGACGCACAAGGGCCGCGTCAATCTGGCGCTTCATGCTTGCAATGTTGTCTATGTCGCGCCAGACACCAAGGTTCCGGGAAGCTATGATTTGCGGCAAGTGCCCAAGATTGAGGGTGCGATGGTGGTGATGGATCCGCACAGCGGGCGGGTTCTGGCGATGGTCGGCGGCTTTTCGTTTGACAAGTCGGCCTTCAACCGGGCCACCCAGGCCGAGCGCCAGCCAGGATCAACCTTCAAGCCGTTTATCTATATTGCGGCTCTGGACAATGGCTATACGCCTAGTTCGGTTATTCTTGATGAACCGATCTCGATTCCGCTTGGCAACGGCCAGGGTTACTGGACGCCGCATAATTTCGAGAAGAAATCGCTGGGGCCGCGCACCTTGCGCTTTGCCATTGAACATTCGATCAACCAGATGACCGTGCGCCTTGCGCTCGACATCGGCATGCCGATGATCTCCGAATATGCCAAGCGCTTTGGCATTTATGACAAGCTGCCGAATGAATATGCCTTTGCGCTCGGGGCGGGCGATACGACGTTACTGAGGCTTGTTACCGGCTATTCGATGATTGACAACGGCGGAATCAAGATCACGCCAACGTTGATCGACCGCATTCAAGACCGCTATGGCAACACTATCTATCGCCATGACAAGCGCGGCTGCGCCACCTGCAATGCTCCCGCCTGGCACAATCAGCCGGAACCAAAACTGGTCGATAATCGTCCCCAAGTGGTCGATCCGATGACTGCCTACCAGATGACCTCGATTCTCGAAGGGGTCGTACAGCGCGGCACCGGCATCAAGATCAAGGCCGTCGGCAAGCATCTTGCCGGCAAAACTGGCACCAGCAACGATGCCAAAGACTTGTGGTTTGTCGGATTTTCGCCTGATCTGGCGGCGGGCGTGTTTCTTGGTTATGATAATCCACGCTCGCTGGGTGCCAAGACGCAAGCTGCCGATTATGCCGCGCCGGTTTTCCGTGATTTCATGGAGGCCGCGCTCAAGGGCAAACCGGACGTTCCCTTCCGGCCGCCGCCGGGCATCAAGCTCATCAGCGTCGATCCGCACACCGGATTACGGGCTTCGGGGAGCAACACGATTCTTGAAGCCTTCAAACCTGGGACAGCGCCGCCAAGTCACTTCGTCGGAGCGGCCAATCCTGTGGGAAAACCGGCTGATGCTTCCGCGAACCGCAGTGTCGATCAATCGGTGGGTTCGGGCACGGGCGGGCTTTATTGAAGCGCGAAATCTCTGGCGCTGGCGGGCTGCGCCGGACGAAGGGGTGCCGCGCGTTGCATCAACGACATGCCCGCATGATGGCATGGTGCGCCTGAGCGCCGGTCAACCGACCGGCGGCGGTGTGGCGTCGCGCACCAATTGCGC
>DAICZI010000175.1 GCA_027311205.1 Beijerinckiaceae bacterium
AGTAAATTGTTCGTTAACAGAATGATTACAATTTCATAATTGAATCTGAATCTATCTTTTTCTTGACACATTCTCAAATTTGGCTGTGTCTTTTGAAACACAGACAGATGGATACGTTCGTGGTATCGTTTTGTTACTCGATGTCCAATGGGATGTCAGACCGGGTTTCGCCACAAACGCAGGAGATTTCGATGAAAAAATTTATCGCAGGGGTCTTGGCCGCTTCGACCCTGACGCTCGCGGGTGCCGCCATGGCGGCGGATTTGCCAGCCCATGACTATGCGCCGCAACCTGCCGCCCCCTATGAGCCGCAGATTTCCGCCTATAACTGGACGGGGTTTTATGTGGGTATCAATGGTGGCCTCACGACAGGCGGCTTCACCAGTGGCGGTTCGGGAGCCTTCGGCTCGGCGACTGGCGGGGCGATCGGCGGCACTGTCGGCTATAATTACCAGATCAACCAGTTCGTGATCGGCGCTGAAGGTGATTACGACTTCCAGAACCTGTCGGCGAAACGCACCATTGGCACGACAAATTATAGCGGCAAGGTCAGCCAGCTTGGCACGGCGCGCCTGCGCCTTGGTTATGCGATTGATCAGGCCTTGCTCTATGTCACGGGCGGCCTTGCCATGGGTTACGAGCAATATAGCGTGAGCAGCCCTGCGGTAAACGGCACAGCAAATGGCTTTCACGCCGGTACGGCTGTTGGTGCTGGACTCGAATATGCCTTCACCCAGAATATTTCGGCCAAGGCCGAATATACCTACACCAGTTTGTCCCCCTCGACGGTTTTTGGCGGCACGGCCGCTGCGGTTCATACCGGAGTGGGCCTGTCCAACGTGCGCTTTGGCCTGAATTACAAATTCTAGAGCCAAGGGGAGTGCCGGAGTAACCGGGCACCAGGTAGGCTGAGCACTGGGTCACATCAGCGAGTGAAGTTCCGGCAAGGCCCCGCGCCTCGCCGGAATTTTGCTGTTCGGGGCTTTGCGTCAAGGGCGGGAAGCTTGCAGTTTTGCCGCAATCATCCCATATTGCAGGCTTGAGGGCGCGGATCTGCGCGTCCAGCAAGGCGAGAGTTACCATGTCCAATTTTGACCGCAATGCCGCCAATCGGTTCGCTACCGGTATCACGCGGACTGACAGCGCCTTTGACCAGGGCCTGCGCAGCTACATGATCGGCGTTTACAACTATATGGCGCTTGGCCTCGCCATCACTGGCCTCGTGGCCTATTCCGTGTTTCTTACCGCCGTAGTGCCGGGCAGCAACCCGCTGATGCTGACAAGCGTTGGCCAGGCGCTGTTTGAAAGCCCGTTGCGCTGGGTGGTGATGCTGGCTCCGCTGGCCATTGTCATGGCCCTGTCTTTTGGCCAATCCCGCATGTCGGGGGCCACCACGCGCATCGTGTTCCTGGTCTATTCGGCCTTGATGGGATTGTTCCTCTCAAGTGTCCTGCTGATTTATACCGCGACATCGGTGGCCAACGCCTTCTTCATCACGGCAGCCACCTTTGGTGCGTTGAGCCTTTATGGCTACACCACCAAACGCAGCCTGTCGGCTATGGGCCACTTCTTGTTCATGGCGTTGATCGGCCTGGTGATCGCCAGCTTCGTGGGCATATTTGTCCATAGCTCGGGACTGCAGATTGGCATCTCGATGGCTGCGGTGCTGATTTTTGCCGGGTTGACCGCGTGGGACACCCAGGCGATCAAGGAAATGTATGCCGAAGGCGATGGCTATGACGTGACGACCAAGAAGTCGGTGTTCGGCGCTCTGCAGCTTTATCTCGACTTCATCAACATTTTCATCGCGCTGCTGCGGTTGACTGGAAACCGCCGCTAAAGCTCGAGCAGGTAAATCCAAGCCAGCTCGATTCAAGCCTCAAGGCCCGATGCTCCCAAGGCATCGGGCCTTTTTGATACGAGAAGATCCTTCCGGCCGCGTCTTTGCGGACGTCTGTGGCGGGGTGTAACCGGCCTTGCCTTGATATCGTGCGTTGACTTGCCGCCCACGCTCTGGAAAAACAAAACATGCATCCTGATCGGGATGCCAATTCGGGCCAAGGACGAGGTCAACATGTCGGTCGCGACCCCGCTTCCCTTTGAGCCAGAAGCCCTGGGGACGCTGCTGACCAAATCGGTTCCCGGGTTTTTGGGCTTTGAAAGCGTCGTGAAATTCGCCACAGGTCAATCCAACCCGACATTTCTGGTGACAGCGCGCTCCGGTCGTTATGTGCTGCGGATGAAGCCGTTGGGCACGCTGTTGAAATCCGCCCACGCCATCGAGCGCGAATTTCGGGTGATGCGGGCCCTGAAGGGCTCGCGTGTACCCGTGCCTGACGCGCTCTGGCTGTGCGAAGACCCAGCGCCGCTGGGGGCGGCGTTTTACGTGATGACTTATGTCGAGGGCCGGATTTTCTGGGATCCGGCGCTGCCCGATCTCGTTTATAGCCAGAGGGTTGGCGTCTATGATGCCATGAACAAGGCGCTGGCTGCCTTGCATGATCTTGATCCCGTGGCGCTCGACCTTGGCGATTTTGGCAAGCCCGGCTCGTATTTTACCCGCCAGACGGCTCGCTGGAGCGATCAATACCGGCAATCGGAGACCGGGGACGAGCCGGAGATGAACGCGCTGATGGCGTGGCTGGCCAGCCATCAGCCTGATGATGATGGTCGCGTGGCGCTGGTGCATGGCGACTGGCGAATCGACAACATGATTTTTGATGCCCAGGAGCCGAGGATCCGGGCCGTGCTGGATTGGGAACTCTCGACCCTCGGCCATCCCTACGCCGACCTCGCCTATCAATGCATGCAATGGCGTTTGCCGCATGAGGGCAATTTTCGCGGCCTTGCGGGGGTTGACCGCGCGGCGCTGGGCATTCCCAGCGAAGAGGCTTACGTCGATGATTATTGCCGGCGACGGGGGCTTTCGGGCATCAGTCAATGGCCATTCTGCCTCGCTTTCAGCTTTTTCCGCCTTGCGGCGATTTTGCAGGGCGTCAAAAAGCGGGCGCTTTCGGGTAATGCATCCAATCCGGAACGCGGGTTGAAAATGGGAACAGCGGTGCCGTTGCTGGCGCGCATGGGGCTAGAGGCATCGCGAGAGGCACAAAGATGACAAAGAGGTTTGTGGGGCAGGTGGCGCTGGTCAGCGGAGCGGCAGGCGGGTTTGGCCGCCTCGCGGCGCTGCAACTGGCGCAAGAAGGCGCCAAGCTGGTGTTGACCGATGTGCGGGCCGATGCGCTGGCGGCGGTGGTGGCTGAAGTGGAAGCTGCGGGTGGCACTGTTGCCGCTTTGGCGGGCGATGTTGCGCTGGAAGCTACCCATGCGGGCCTTGCGGGGCTGGCGCGCCAACGGTTTGGACAGCTTGATCTGGCGTTGAACAATGCCGGGTTGGCGCATGGCCTCAGCCGCCTGGCTGATATTGCCCCCGACGAGGCCAGCAAGGTGCTGGCCGTTGATCTCTTCGGTGTTTTTCTGGCGATGCGCGCGCAATTGCCGCTTATGGTAGAAAAGGGCCGTGGCGTCATCCTCAATGTCGCCTCCGTGGCCGGATTGGTGGGCGCACCGATGATGTCGGTCTATTCTGCTGCCAAGCATGGCGTCATCGGCCTGACCAAATCAGCGGCGGGCGAATATGCCGCCAAAGGCATTCGCATCAACGCGATCTGCCCGTCCTTTGCCGAGACGCCGATGGTGACCGGAATGCTCGACAACGGCAAGCGACCTCGCGCCGAGGCCGAGGCACGGCTGACCAGCTTCGTGCCACTGCGACGGCTGGCCGAACCCCAGGAGGTGGTGGACGCCATGCTGTGGATGCTCGGTCCTGCCAATAGTTTCATGACCGGACATGCGCTGGCCCTTGACGGCGGCCTTAGCGCGATTTGAAATAGGCCCATGGTATTTATTGGATTCCTTTTTCAGTTGTTCCGCGCGCCGCGCCTGATGGTGGCGCATGGATTTGTGCCGCAGCGATGACAACCGGAGCGCCACAAGCCGAGGGAGCGCGGCGGCGGGCTGGGACGTCCGTCGGCATCTGGCTGATGGGCTGGCTGCTTGTGGGCATTGTCGGCCTGGCGCTGGGGTTCGTTGGGTTCGTGCAAAGCCTCGCTTACGTGCCAGCCACCTTGCCCAAACATGCCGACGGCGTGGTGGTGCTCACCGGCGGGGCGGAGCGTGTTGCGGACGCCGTGCAACTGCTGGCCGATCGCAAGGCCGACAAACTGCTGATCACTGGCGTCAATAAATCCACGTCCAGCCGGGCGATTGCCCGGCAAATTCCGCAGTTCAGCGCCTTCTTTTCCTGCTGCATCACGCTGGGCTATACGGCCCTCAATACGGCCGGCAATGCTCGTGAAACTCAAATATGGGCGCGCAACCAGCACATTGAGAAAACGCTGATTGTGGTGACCTCCAATTATCATATGCCGCGAGCCCTGGTGGAAATCAGCCATGCCCTGCCGCATGTCAGACTGCTGCCGTATCCGGTCATACACCATCATACCGAGCGGGAAATTTGGCACCAACCTGATTTGCGGCGTCTGGTGGCATTTGAATATGTCAAGTTTCTGGTTGCGCGCCTGCGCACCTGGATTTTGCCCTATGCACCCGCCCATGAAGTCGGCCGCCTGAGGCCCGGTGCAGGCCCTGCGGCGCCGGCCAGATCCGGCTAGACATGTTTGCCAGCTTAAAGACCGGCCCCTGAAGCGAGGATATTCATGCTGTTTCTACGCTCCGCGCTTTTCAATTTAGCCTTTTACCTGATGTTGATCGGGTTGATGATTTTTGGGCTGCCGTTGATGCTGCGTGGCCCCACCGGGGTCTATTGGCTGCTTCGCCGATGGGCACGCGGGACGATATTTTTACTGAAATATATTTGTAATATAAAAGTTGAAT
>DAICZI010000176.1 GCA_027311205.1 Beijerinckiaceae bacterium
GCGGACGTCAGCAAAGGCCGGGTCGGTGCCAAGATCTTTGAGTTCACCCGGATCGGCCTCAAGGTCAAACAGCATCGGCCTGAACCCCTCGGCATGGACATATTTGTAGCGCGCATCCCGCGCCATGATGAGACGGGCATCCTCCTGGGCAATGCCGAGGAATTTGCGCGCTTCGCGCACGGCATAATCATATTCGGAAATTGCATAGCGCCGCCAGTTGGGCGGTGTTTCGCGATGCTGCAACAAAGGCGTCAGATCACGCCCTTCGAGAATATGCGGCTTCGGCTTGCCGCCAAAGGCGGCAAGGAAGGTCGGTGCGAGGTCAATCGCCTCAACTAGTTCATCGCGGACCTGGCCGCGGGTTACGTCGGCAGCGGCGCGCGGATCGACAATGATGAGCGGCACTTTGACGGAAGGCTCGTGAAACAGTTCTTTCTCGCCCATCCAGTGATCGCCGAGATAATCGCCATGATCGGAGGTGAAGGCGATAAGCGTGTTTTGCATCAGCCCCTGTTGTTCCATGAAGGCAAAAAGTCGGCCCATCTGATCATCGATCTGCTTGATCAGGCCCATATAGGCGGGAATGACTCGCTCGCGCACCTCATCGCGCGAAAAGGCCCGACAGATGCGAGAGCGCTGATAGGCCATGAAGACCGGATGGCCAGTTTCTTTTTCCGCCTGCGCGCGCACCGGCGGAATGATATGTTCCAGCCCATACATGGAATGATAGGGGGCGGGCACGATATAAGGCCAATGCGGCTTGATCAGCGAGAGGTGGCATAACCAGGGCCTGTCGTCGGCCTCGCGCATAAAATCTATCGCGCGCCCGACCATGTAGGGCGTTTCAGACAATTCTTCGGGTATATTAGCGGGCAGGTTGGAATATTTCAGCAGCCATGCCGAGAGCAGCTCGCCGTCTTCCCCCTTGCCGGAATTGGCAAAATCCTCCCAGGGATTTTCCGAATTATACCCATGGCGCCGCAGGAATTCGTCATATTCGGGATGAGGATCATAAGGCCCATAGGGATGCAGCCCGTCATCACGTTCAAAAGGCTCGAAGCCGCATTCGGCCCTTGTCACGCCTATGGTTGAGCCTGGATCAATACCAAGCCATTCCATGCCTTTGGTGTCGGCAACCATGTGTGTCTTGCCGACAAGCGCCGGGCGCACGCCGATTTCGCGCAGGTGGTCACCCAGCGTAGGCTCGCCGACCCGCAACGGGATGCCATTCCAGGTCGATCCGTGCGAATGGCAATAACGACCGGTATAGGAGCTCATGCGCGAGGGACCGCAGATAGGCGATTGCACATAAGCGTTGGTGAAGCGGACACCGCGCCGCGCCAGGCCATCAATATGGGGCGTTTGAAGGTGCGGATGGCCGTAGCAGGACAGATAATCAAAGCGAAGCTGATCTGCCATGATCCACAGCACGTTCATCTTATCAGTCATTACAAGCCTCTCCGAAAATCCTGGGGCACACAACTATAGCAAGATGACAAGATCGGACGGGCAAGAACCAGTCAATATGTCCAGCGAACAGCAGGATCATGCTCGCCGGGCCTGCACCGCCCGTGCCCCGGCTCGCGCTTCCATTTTAATGAGCAAGGTTTGGCAACCAGGTTGCCAGTGCTGGAAATGTAACCAGAAGGGCGAGCGCCAGCAGATTGGCCGCAAGGAAAGGGATGGTTCCCCGGAAAATCGTGGCAACGCTCAAATCTGGAACCATGGCCTTGACCACGAAAACATTCATGCCCATGGGCGGATGGATCATGCCGATTTCGATCATCATCACCACGAAGATGCCAAACCACGTCATGTTGACTCCCAGCGGGGCCAGCACGGCGGCAAATACCGGCACGGTCAGCAGCATAATGGAGAGCGCCTCCATCAGAGAGCCGAGGACAACATAGATAAGGATGATGAACAAAATGACGCCGAGCACCGGCATGTGCAGCGCGGTGATGGTGGCAACGAGATAGGCAGTCAAGCCCGACATAGTTATGAAATTGGCAAAAACCATGCCGCCAAACGCCACCGCAAAGATGGTCGCGGTCATTGATCCGGCTTCGATCATCGCGCCGCTGAGTAGATTCCAGGTCAGCCGACGTCGCGCCAGCGTGAACAGGACAGCGCCCATGGCACCGACCCCGCCAGCTTCCGTAGCGGTGAAAATACCGCTGTAGAGGCCGCCGACCACCACCCCGAATAACAGCAGTACGCCCCAGATTTTCCCTAGACGCCGGCGTCGATCACGCCAGGAAACTGCCTGGCCTGCTGGGCCCTTGGTGCGGTCACGCGTGACTGTCCAGAGCACGGCCACCATAAACAAAGTGGCAAGCAGCACGCCCGGTACAATACCGGCAATAAAGAGCTTGGCGACATCCTGCTGGGCGATGATCCCATAGATCAGCAAAGGCAGGCTTGGGGGCAACAGACAGCCCAATGTCCCTGCCGAACTCACGCAGCCACTGGCCAGACTATCGGCATAATGGCGCTGGCGCATTGGCGGCATGGCCACCTTGGCCATGGTGGCCGCCGTGGCAATCGAACTACCGGACATGGAAGCAAAAGCAGCGCTCGCCAGAACTGTGGCATAAGCCAGCCCGCCACGCTTGTGACCAATCAAGCCATAGGCGGCATCATAGAGTTCTTCGGCAAGGCCGGTCTTGTAGATGAGCGTCCCCATGAGAATGAACATGGGCAGAACGGACAGGCCCTCATTGGTGGCAAGCGCCTGGATGGTCTGTCCAGCCATCGCCAGTGCAGGGCCTGCGCCCCGCAATTCGGCAAACATGGAAATGCCCACAACCAGCATGGCAAAGCACAGGGGCACACCAAAAAAGGCCAGGGTCAAGACGATGCCAAATCCCACAAGAGCAAGGCTCATTCGTGGTCAACCCCGCTGCGCAAAAAGCGATAGGAAACGACCACAAGACCGACAAAGGCGAGGCCTGACATAAAGCTCATATAAGCGGCGAGGGGCCCCAGGGGCAGGCCCAGCACCATGGTTGACATCTGGTCGTGGATCAGCTCACGGGCCTGCGAACCGAGTTTGTAGGTCATAATAGCGCAGCCCAGAAGGCTTACTGTCAATTCCAGCAAATGGCTGCCAAACAAGGCAACCCCGTGGGCACGGCCGGAAAAGATCGATACGGAAAAGTGCCGGCGATTGACGGTCACCAGCGGAAAAGCCGCAAAAATCAGGATGGCCAACAAGAACTGGACGATTTCATCATTGCCACTGATTGGCGCATAAAAGGCATAGCGCAAGACGACATTGACGACCGTGATCACCATGATGCCGCTGGCCGCGGCGATCACCAGGGCATGCAAAATGGCGCGGATGATGAGGGCGACAGGATTGCTTGCCAGGATCGCAGCGTGCCGGTCCTGGCCAAGGGTCTTGTTCATGGTGCGGTGCCTGCGCCCGCCTGTTCACTGAAATATTTCAGGGCAGCGGGTCCATCCACGCCCATTTGTTTGGCCGCGGCGAGCCAAGCCGCCACAATGGGCGCACCTTGCTTATGCAAAGTTGCTATCAATTCTGGAGAAGCTGCGGCCACTTTCAATCCAGCTTTGAGGGCCTTTGTTTCTATGGCCTTGTCGATAGCATCCAGCGTGGCGCATCTCCTGGCAAGCGCCTCGCCGCTCAGTGTCTTGATGATGGCGCGATCCTTGGCAGGAATCGACTCCCATTTTGCTTTGTTGATTATCAGCGAAAACGCCGGAGCGGTCAGGTCACCAGGTACGGTCGTTTCCGATTTCATGTAGTCCAGAACCTTGAACGTGCTCAAAGCGGTCGGGCTCAGGCCGGCCAAAGCATCAACCGTGCCTCCGGTCACCAGTTCGCTCATCTGCACGGCAGGGCGCGAGACAACACCCGCCTTCAGCCCTTGAAAGAGCTTCTGAGGCACGCCGGGCAAGGCCCACAAGCGCATTCCCGCAAGGTCGTCCGGCTTCAGAATCTGCTTTTTGGCACTAAATATCCCGCCGCCGGGTTGCGTAAAGATGGCCAATAATTTTACCTGGCGATATTCACCCTTGGCCTCGAAAAACTTCTTGTAGGTCCTCCACAGGGCCACAGAACGGCCTTGCGAGCTGCTCGGGATGAAGGGTAGCGCGGCGATCTGCTCCAGCGGCAATTGCTTGGGCAACAAGCCATTGAAAAGATAGGCCGCATCGACAATTCCGCCGGTCACGGCAGGCCATAATTGATCCGGCGCGGCAACACTGGTGGGCAAAATCGTGAATATGACCCGGCCATCGGTCGCTTTTTCAACTTCCTTTGTCCAGGGATTGACGATCTTTGTGTTGATCGGATCTCCTGGCGGGACGAATTCATTGAGGACGATAGTGGTCACCGCTCGGGCAGGCAAGACCAATCCGAGGGACGAGAGTGCCAGGGCAGCAGCAAGTGAAACACGCCTCCTCCACGTCGCCGCGCACCTCTGTTGTTCCATCTTTGGTCTCCCATGTTTGATCAATTCTGATCAAGTATTTTAGCCACGCTGAGCAAAGGAAGCACAAAGTGTTGATAACACTTGCCGCCTCCAAACCCACCGGTCAAAGCCTTATTGTAGCTTTTTGAATCTTAAGTCTCTCATAGATTTAAAAATGCACAATAGGGGGTTTGTGCGCTCTGCGAACTTTATGGTGATTGGCAATTATTGGAACCGCTTCTTCGCTCAAATTCGGGTCGGCGACAAGTCATATGAGAAAATTCTTGCAAGGGCATCAGCTACGTTGTTTGCGACTAATATAGCATCTAACCTTGGCAGCGCCGAGCGTGAGCCAATAACTCCATAAATGCGAGGCGGAGGCGTTCGCCTATGACCATCGCGGCGATTGGCTGGTGATCACCGCCATAAGTTCACGGCGTACCGTCA
>DAICZI010000177.1 GCA_027311205.1 Beijerinckiaceae bacterium
GCGGGCCACCATAGGGCGGGGCCAGGTTTTGCGGCTGATAGGGCACATTTCGCGGCGGCAGCAATTGCGTCTGCGCCATTTCTTGTGGCTGAAAGGCTTGCGCGGCGAGCGGCGTGGCCATCACCATCAGGACGACAAGCGCCTGCCGCGCGCCAGGCCCGATATAAGGGACGTGTTTCGGAATCGTGCAAAGTCTCAGTAATGCCATGATGTTGCCGCAGCCTCTTCTTTTGGCCCGCTGGTTGACAACAGGCTGATAGCACAAAACCTGCGAGAGCCGCCAAATTTTTGACCACGAGGTGGCGCTGGTGCGGCAAAAGGTGCAGGTCTTGGCAATGCGCTTAATCGCACCTAAATAGGTTTTGTATTGAATGGCCTTGGGCGGGGGTTCTTACCGCCCGGACTGGACGCGACGCGATGAATCAAAATTTCCGCCAATATGCCCTGTGGATTGCCATCGTCGGCATTGCTGCGGCGCTGTTCCTGCTGTTTCAGGGTCCTGGCCAGCGTGAGCCCTCAAGCCAGTTGATCTATTCGCAATTTATCAGCGAAGTGAATCAGGGTCATGTTCGCGATGTGACCATCGCGGGCAGCACAATTGCCGGCCATCTCAATTCGGGCGTGTACTTCACGACGCAGACTCCCAATGATCCGACGCTCGTGCCCAAACTGCTCGATAAAGGCGTCAGCATGAAAGTTGACGAACCGACGGCGGGCAAATCCTGGCTGATTGGCGAAATCCTCGACATTGTGATGATTCTCGGTGTGTTTGCGGCGCTGGTATTCATGTCGCGGCAATTTCAGGGCGGGGCGGGCAAGGCCATGGGCTTTGGCAAGTCCAAGGCCAAATTGCTGACTGAGGCCTCCGGACGGGTTACTTTCGAAGATGTCGCGGGCGTCGATGAAGCCAAGGAGGACCTGGAAGAAATCGTCGAATTCCTGCGCGATCCGCAAAAATTCCAGCGTCTTGGCGGTAAAATTCCGCGCGGCGTGCTGCTGGTCGGCCCGCCTGGCACCGGCAAGACGCTGTTGGCGCGCGCCATCGCTGGCGAGGCCAATGTGCCTTATTATTCGATTTCCGGTTCGGATTTTGTTGAAATGTTCGTGGGCGTCGGCGCAAGCCGGGTGCGCGACATGTTTGAACAGGCCAAGAAAAACGCGCCCTGCATTATTTTCATCGACGAAATCGATGCTGTCGGGCGGCATCGCGGTGCCGGTCTGGGCGGCGGCAATGATGAGCGCGAACAGACCTTGAACCAGCTTCTGGTCGAAATGGATGGGTTTGAGAGCAATGAGGGCATTATTCTCATTGCCGCCACCAACCGGCCTGACGTGCTTGACCCGGCGCTGCTGCGCCCCGGTCGTTTTGACCGGCAGATTGTGGTGCCCAATCCCGATTTGATTGGCCGCGAGAAAATCCTGCGGGTTCATGCCCGCAAGGTGCCGTTGTCGCCGGATGTCGATCTGAAGATTGTGGCGCGCGGCACGCCAGGCTTTTCGGGTGCCGACCTGATGAACCTCGTCAATGAGGCGGCGCTGCTGGCGGCGCGGCGCAACCGGCGTGTTGTCACCATGGCGGAATTTGAAAACGCCAAGGACAAGGTGATGATGGGCGCGGAGCGCAAATCCATCGCGATGTCGGAGGAGGAAAAGCGCACCACCGCCTATCACGAGGCAGGCCATGCCCTGGTGGCGCTCAGCGTCCCCGCGACAGACCCGGTGCACAAGGCGACCATCATCCCGCGTGGCCGGGCGCTGGGCATGGTGATGCAATTGCCGCCGGGTGATCGCTATTCGATGTATTTCGAGCAGATGACTTCGCGGCTGGCGATCATTATGGCCGGGCGCGTCGCAGAAGAGCTGACCTTTGGCCATGACCGCGTCACTTCAGGCGCTGCGGGCGATATCCAGCAGGCAACGCAGCTTGCCCGCTCGATGGTAACCCGTTGGGGCTTTTCCAAAGAGCTCGGCATGGTGATGCACGGCGATAATCAGGACGAGGTGTTTTTGGGCTATCAGATTGGCCGCCAGCCAACCAGTTCCGAGGATACCGCCCGCAAGATCGACGCCGAAGTCAAGGTGCTGATTGAGCAGGGCTATGCAGAAGCCACCCGCATTCTGACGGAAAAGCAGGATAAGCTGGAGATTCTGGCGCAGGGCCTCCTCGAATATGAGACCCTGTCGGGCGACGAGATTATCGCCATGCTGAATGGCACGCCGCCCACGCGTGACGGCACAGAAGGCGGCAAGCCGGTGCGTAGCGGGTCAGCTGTGCCCGCCGCCGGGCGCAATCGTCCCAAGCCCGAGGGCGGGCTTGAGCCGCAGCCGCAAGTCTGAGAAATCCAGGCGCCCCTGCGCCTGACATGACGAAGGACGGCGCGGCCAGGCACGGTCGCGCCGGTTTTGTCTGGATGGCAACGACGCAGGCTGTTCCAGGAGCGGCGGCAGGCCAGGCATGGAGCCATCGGCGCGAGGAGTGGGGGCGATTCGAGCCGTTGCAGAGCCTCCCGTCGCAGCCTCAAAATCCTCGCCCACCCAGCCAAAAGTTTTGGCCACATGTCCAAGCCCGTGATAAGTTACATGTAACTCATTATGGAGAATGACCATGGCACCAGCTTCCAGTCCCAAGCCCTCGCGCATCAAGGTCGGCGAGCATCGCGCCCGATTGCGGGCATCAGGCCTGCGCCCGATCCAGATTTGGGTGCCGGATGTCCGCGCGCCGTTATTCCGCGCCGAGGCGCATCGCCAGTCCGCCGCCGTGGCAGCGAGCGCCCATACGAATGAGGATCAGGCGTTCATCAATGCCGTGTCGGCCCTCGACCTTGACGATGGCGGCGAGGAATGAAGCGCGGCGAAGTCTGGACGGTCGCAGGAGGCAAGGACTACGCGGGCAGGCCGCGTCCTGTTGTCATCGTCCAGGATGACAGTTTTGACGCGACGGATTCGATCACCATATGCGCGCTCACGACGGATGAAACCGACGCTCCTTTGTTCCGGCTCGCCATCGAGCCGAACGAGCGCAACGGGTTGCGTGCGCCCTGCCGCTTGATGGTGGACAAGATCACCAGCGTTCCGAAATCGATGGTCGGAAGCCATTTCGGACGTCTGGACGACGAGGACATGGTGCGGCTCAAGCAGGCGATGATGGTGTTCCTCGGGCTCGCCGCCTCGCCAAGACTTGGCCGGAAAGGGGAGGAATGACGAGGGCGCGCGGCCTCGCCGTTCGTAACCGGCAGATCGCGTGTCTTCCCGATGGCTTGCCATTGCGCGCTATCGCTCAAAGAGGGGTGGCGCGCAGGAAAATGCCAATCGCCTTCAGCGTGACTTCAGGGTCGACTCAGGGACTGAAGTGGCGGAGGAGGCGGGATTCGAACCCGCGATACGGTTTCCCGCATACACACTTTCCAGGCGTGCGCCTTCAACCACTCGGCCACCCCTCCGCAACATGCGCGATTGGGCGCATGCGATTCGCTGAAGCGTGAATGATCACGCCGCCAGCGCATTGTGGGAGCCTTCAACCACAGTGGCGCGGTCGCGTCAAACGGCAATGCTGGCCTGGAGGCATCCGCCGACGCCATCAGGCTTTATAGGATGGGAGGACGGGGCCGCGCCTCGTCCTCCCGGATGTCTCAACCGCGTGCAGCTTGCAGGGCTTTTCTCGCGGTCAGCGCGCTGACGGCTGCCATCACAATGACATTGAGCAGCAGCGCAATCACCCCGACATTGAAATCCTTGATCGCCTGAGGCAGAAATGGCAGCAGGGAGCCTACGGACTGGCTGGTAAAGGTCAGCCAGGCTGCCATCAACACCCCCGCCGAAATGCCCGCGAACGCCCCTTCCTTGGTGACGCCAGTCTGCGGGAAGAAGCTGGCGACCAGGGCAGGGAATAATTGCGTGACAAAGCTGTAGCCCACCAACAGCAGGCTGACGATGGTCGAACTGCCGCTGAGTGTAAAATAAACCGCGATCAGCATGATCACCGGCACCAGGCCCTTGGCCACCGTGACGATCTCGCCATCGCTGGCACCGGGTCGTGCAAGCCCATAAAGATTGCGCGCCGTCAGGGTAGCTGCCGTCATGGCGATGAGCGAGCCGGGCACAAGGGCGGTGAGAATGCCGACGGCGCCGACCAGCCCGACGAACCAAGGCGGGAACTGGGCAATGACAATTTTGAACAGCGCCAGATTGGTCGCGGCGCCTTTCAGCCCCGGCACGCTCAGCACCGCGGCAAAGCCGACAAAATACACAAACAGCAGGATCAATTGATAAATCGGCAGCGCAATGGCGTTCTTGCGAAACACATTGGCGCTCCGGGCGGTGAAACAGGCCCCCAGCGAATGCGGCCACATGAAAAACCCAAGGCTGGTCAACAGCACAGTCGTCGCAAACCACCAAATGCTTTGGCCCTTGGCCGCAAAAATCAGAAAGCCAGGCTTGGCCGCATTGATCTTGGTAAACATTGCGCCGATGCCGCCATAAAGATGATAAGGCAGATAAAGCCCCAGAAACACCACCACGGCCAGGATCATGATGTCCTTGATCACCGCGGTCCAGGCCGATCCGCGCACACCTGATGCCACAATATAGAGCGTGACAACAATGGCACCGATCCAGATGGCAACCGCCTTGTCGATCGCCCCGTAACTCGCCAGCGAGACGATAATGCCAAGGCCCGTCAATTGCAGCACCAGATAGGGGATGAGCGCCAGAATATCGACAATGGCGACCAGCACGCCGAGCGCCGGGCTGTCATATTGATGCACGAACAGGTCTGGTTGTGACACCAGCTTGTTGGCCTGCCCCACACGCCAGACGGCGGGCAAAAGGAAATAGCCCAGAACATACGCGAGTGCGCCATAGGCAAT
>DAICZI010000178.1 GCA_027311205.1 Beijerinckiaceae bacterium
GCCTCGGCCCCGAAAATTGCCGCCATTGCCATCACCTTGCGGGTGGTGAGCGTTGCTTTCGGCGGCATCGTGCCGCAATGGCAGCAGATCATCATTTTCATGTCGATTGCCTCGATGGCGCTCGGTGCCTTCGGCGCCATCGGCCAGACCAACATCACGCGGCTGATGGCCTATTCCTCGATTGGCCACATGGGTTTTGCGCTGGTGGGGCTTTGCGCCGGCACGGCGCAAGGCATTGAAGGCGTGATGATCTACATGACGATCTATCTGGTGATGACGCTCGGCACTTTCGCGGCGATCATATCCATGGAGATCAAAGGCCAGGCGGTAGAAAACATCTCCGATCTTGCCGGTCTGTGGTCGACCAACTTCCCGATGGCTTTTTTCCTGATGGTGATGATGCTGTCGCTGGCCGGCATCCCGCCGCTCGCCGGGTTTTTCGCCAAATGGTACGTGTTTGTCGCGGCCATTCACGCGCATCTCTATGTCATGGCGGTGTTGGGCGTACTGGCCAGCGCGGTCGCGGCGTTCTATTATCTGCGCATCGTCAAGGTGATGCTGTTTGATGCGCCAGGCGTGCCATTCGACCGGGCCTCGCTGACCCTGCGCAGCCTGCTGGCAGGGGCGGGCGTCCTGGTCCTGGTATTCTGGATGTGGCCCGGCCCGGTGGTGGCGCTCGCGCATCACGCGGCAGAGACCCTTGCGCAAGGACAAAAGCCATAGACCCGACCACGGCCCGCTTCGGGGTCATCGAGCAGCACAGCCAACTGGGATCGACCAATGACGAGGCCTTGCGCCGTGCCCGCCAGGTCGCAAGCGGGCCGCTGTTTATCGTCGCTGATGAGCAATTTGCCGGGCGTGGACGCCATGGCAAGGTCTGGAGAGCTCCGCCGGGCAATCTCAACCTCAGCCTGCTGCTGATCAACCCGGCTCCTCTGGCGCACATGCCCGAACTGGGTTTTGTGGCCGGTGTCGCCGTTCATAGTGCGCTGTGCGCTTTGCTGCCTGAGTCGAGCGCGTCCCACGCGCTGAAAATCAAATGGCCGAATGATATTGTTCACAATGGCGCCAAACTGTCCGGCCTGATGCTCGAAGCCCACCAGCTTTCGCCTGACCGCCAGGCCTGCGTCATCGGCATTGGTGTCAACTGCCGGGCGATCCCGGAAGACTTGCCCTATAAGGCGACCCATCTTTCCGCGCTGGCTGGCCGCGATGTTTCCGCCAGCGAGGTTCGCGACCGGCTGACATTGGCGCTCGGCCACGAACTGTCGATTTATGCGCGTGGAGCGGGCTTTGGCACCATACGCCAGCGCTGGCTGGCGCGTGCCGCCGGGCTTGGCGCGCAGGTGACGCTGGATACCGGAACCGCCCGCTGCTCGGGTGTGTTTCAGACAATCGATCTGAATGGACGCCTCGTGCTGGCGATTGATGGCGCGGAGACGCGCTTTGATGCTGGCGATGTATTTTTGACCCCCTCGGCGCAAACCGCCTTACCTCGAAAAGAGCTGGAAGAATTATGAACCAAACCTCAGATGAACTCGTCTTTGTGCCGCTTGGCGGCCTCGGCGAAATCGGCATGAATGCCGGACTTTACGGCATCGGCCCGAAAAACAGGCGCAAATGGCTGATGGTCGATTGCGGCGTCACCTTCGCTGGGCCGGATTTGCCCGGCATTGACCTCATTGTTCCCGATGTCAGCTTCATCGCCAAAATCAGGCGCGATCTAGTTGGCCTGGTCATTACCCACGCCCATGAAGACCACATAGGCGCGGTGGCCGACCTGTGGCCCAAGCTCGGCTGCGAAGTCTATGCCACGCCCTTTGCCGCTGGACTGCTCGAAACCAAGCGCTTGTCCGAACCGGGCGCGCCGCAGGTGCCGCTGAAAGTTGTGGGGCAGGGTGGCATTGTCGATATTGGGCCGTTCTCGGTCGAGTTTATCGCTGTTGCCCATTCCATCCCCGAGGCCTGCGCGCTCGCCATCCGCACCAGCGCCGGAACGGTGCTTCATACCGGCGACTGGAAAATCGACCTTACCCCGGTGATGGGGCGCCCCACCGACGAAGCGCGCCTGCGCGAAATCGGCGATGAGGGGGTGCTGGCCCTTATCTGCGATTCGACCAACATCCTGCGGGATGGCGTCAGCCTATCCGAGACCGAAGTTGCGGCAACTCTGGCAGATATCATCGCCAACGCACCCAACAGGGTGATGGTCACGACCTTCGCCTCCAATGTCGGGCGCATCAAGGCGGTGGCGCAGGCAGCGGCGCAGTGCGGGCGCTCGGTCTTGATTGCCGGCCGAGCGTTGGAGCGCGCCGTGGGGGTGGCACGCGAATGCGGCCTCCTCGATCATATCGCGCCGTTTTTGCCCGCTGATCTCTTCCGCAACATGCCGCGCAACAAAGTGGTTATTGTCGCAACCGGAAGCCAGGGCGAGCCGCGTGCCGCCATGGCGCGCATCGCTGCCGGCATCCATCCCGATTTGACGTTGGCACCAGGCGATCAGGTGATTTTCTCGTCGCGCCCGATTCCCGGCAACGAGAAGGGCATCAACAATGTCATCAACGGGCTGATTGATCAGGGTGTCGAGGTCATCACTGACCGGCAGGCGCTGGTGCATGTTTCAGGCCACCCGCGCCGCTCGGAAGTGGCGCAAATGTATGAATGGGTGCGCCCGCATATCGCCATTCCCGCTCATGGCGAGGCGCTGCATCTGGGCGAGCACGCCAAGTTTGCCCGTGATCGCGGTGTGCCGCACGTGATCAATGCCCATAATGGCGACATGGTTCTGCTCAGCCCCGGTACGCCCGGCGTCATTGACCAGGTGCCGCATGGCCGCCTGCTCAAGGATGGCAACATTTTGCTGCCAATACAGGACGAGGCGATCAAGACCCGCATCAAGCTCAGCCTTGCTGGCGTCGTCACCATCGCCTTTGCGCTTGATGCCAAGGGCCAGCTCGCTGGTGCCCCCGACGTGCTGATGGCCGGTCTCCCCGCCAAGGCCAAAGATGGCAGCGCCATGGACGCTCTTGTCGATGAGGCTATCTTTCGCACGCTCGACAACCAGCGCCGGGCGCGTCGACGTGATACGGATGCCACCGCGCAGGCGGTTGAGCGCGCCGTGCGCAATGCTGTCGGGCAGGCCTGGGGCAAGAAGCCCATGGTGCATGTGCTGGTTGTGGAGGTCTAAGTGATCGGTCGTCTGAACCACGTTGCCATCGCCGTCAGTGATCTGACTTCGGCCAGTGCGCTTTACCGCAATGCCTTGGGTGCGCGCGTCACCGCACCCATGGCCTTGCCGGAACATGGCGTCACCGTCGTTTTTGTGGAATTGCCCAACAGCAAGATTGAATTGCTGGAGCCGCTCGGCGCGGCCTCGCCCATTGCTGCGTTCCTTGCGAAAAACCCCAGTGGCGGGATGCACCATATCTGCTACGAAGTGGATGATATTCTTGACGCCAGCGCCCGGTTGAAAGCGGGCGGCGCGCGCGTTTTGGGTGATGGCACGCCGAAAATCGGTGCGCATGGCAAACCGGTGTTGTTTCTGCACCCCAAGGACTTCAACGGCACCTTGATTGAACTGGAGCAGGTGTGATGCTGGAACCCTTTGGTCCGGTGCTTGGCCCCGGCATTTTTCTGACAATCTGGTGGATCTCGCTGTTCATCATGCTGCCTATCGGCATTAAATCGCAAGAAGAGAGCGGCACTATCGTCAAGGGCACCGACCCCGGCGCGCCGGTGGTGACCGGGATGGCGAGGAAGCTGATCTATAATACAGTGCTGGCCGTGGTCATCTTTACCGGCGTACTGTTCGCGGCAAAGCGCTGGGGTTGAAGCAGCCCTTTGCCGTCAGGGCGAGGAGTGCAGCGACCAAGCGTGCCTATCCGGTTGCGGATTGGCCTTCCTCATGGATCACGGCCCATGGATCACCCGAGGCGCGGCGTCGAATGATCGGCGACACGGCGAGCCTTGAACGTGACGCTCACCTCAACGTCTTCGTCCAGCTTCCCAAGGATAGCAATCATCCGGTCAAGGGTGAAGCGACGAAGCTGGGCGTTGCGAATGCGGGAGAATTCCGAATGGGCAATGCCCGTCAGCTTTTCCGCATCGCGGGTCGAGAGATGGCGTGCGTCAAGGGTGCGGATGATTTTTGCAGCGATGATGGCGCGTGCCTGCTCAAGCCCCGCATTGGGGTGCCCAAAATCCCGGTAAACATTGCCGGTGCCACGCACCAGTTCAAAATCGTCGTCACTCATTTCAAAGCCTCCTTCAAGCGTTTGAGTCTCTCGAAGATAAGATCGATTTCCATTTGCGGGGTTTTGACCCTCCGCTTTGATTTCTTCTGAAAGGCATGGATCACCCAAATATCCACGTCGATCTTGACGGCATAGATGGCGCGAAATGCGTCTCCGCGATACCGCAGCGCGATTTCGAACACGCCGCCGTCAACCCCCTTGAACGGCTTCGCCTTGCCAGACAGCAAGCCCTCGGCAGCCCCGGTCAGCGCATCCAACATGTCGCTCTGCACGTCTTCCGGAAATTCGCCAAAATCCTTGCGGGCGGCTTTCAGCCACGAAATATGCCTAAGTCTCTCATTGGCTGCATGTTGACAAATTTGTCACCGTTTTGCAAGCCGTGTCTAGGGGGATTATTAAGGTGGTTCCTTACGTGCCCATCGCCTCGTAAACCTGCGCCATCCTTACAAAACCTTCAAGCCCGATCTCTTCGGCACGGGCCGTTGGCGCGATTCCGGCCTGATGCAGCAGGTCCATCACATCAAGGCCGGGGGTGGCGCCGCTGAGGCTTTTCAACGCCTGGCGCAGCATTTTGCGCCG
>DAICZI010000179.1 GCA_027311205.1 Beijerinckiaceae bacterium
CTTGCAGGGTCACCGAGCGTTCTTCCGTCGACATTTCGGCAACACCGTCATTGTCAGGCACGCTCGCGCCATTGGCATCACCATGGAATTTCACATAGCCGCCAATCGGATAAGCGGCCAGACGCCAATGCGTCCCGTGGGAATCATCAAAGCCAAAGAGTTCCGGCCCAATGCCAATGGAAAAGGCATCAACCTTGACGCCACACCAGCGCCCGACCAGAAAATGCCCCATCTCATGCACAAAAACGATGGTGGAAAGCACGAAAAGATAGGGCACGATATCAGTTGCCACAACCCAGAGAGCATGAAGTCCATACATCGTTATGTCGCCTTTTTTTGATCCCTCCGCGCCGCTGCGGGCAGCGAGGCCAGGGGGCAAAGTCACATGGTTACTATTTCGTTACCATGGCGGATCAAAGGCCTTGCGCCTAGGGGGTGGCGAACCTTTCTCTTGCAACATGGTCAACAGCGAGGGCTTCCGCCAGTGTCTGCGGGGTTTTTGCCTCGCCATGGCGCAAGGCTGCCTCGCACGCATTTGCCACAAGCCGGGCGATATCGCCAAATTTGATCCGGCAATCGAGAAAAGCTGCCACCGCCAATTCATTGGCGGCATTGAGCACCGTCGGCAGGCCCTGCCCGGTTTTCATGACGTCCATCGCCAGTTGCAGGGCCGGGAACCGCCCGTGATCGGGCCGCGCGAAGGTCAGCCCACCCAACGCCGCCAGATCCAGCCTTTTGCACGATGTCGTGAGCCGCTCTGGATAGCCAAGGCAATGCGCGATGGGCGTGCGCATGTCGGGCACCGACAGACCAGCCACCACCGAGCCATCGCTGAACGACACCATGCCATGCACCACCGATTGCGGATGCACCACCACATCAAGCTTTTCCGGGTTGATCCGGAACAGCGCCTGCGCCTCGATCAGTTCCAGCCCCTTGTTCATCAGCCCGGCGGAATCAATGGTGATCTTGCGGCCCATGCTCCAATTGGGATGGGCCAGCGCCGCGGCGACATCGGCCTCATCGATTGCCGCAGCGCTCCAGTTCAGGAACGGCCCGCCCGAGGCGGTGAGGACCATCTGCTCGACGTCAGAAGCATCACGGCCATTCAATGCCTGAAAAATAGCATTATGTTCGCTGTCCATTGGCAGCAAGGGCACGCCCTGCGCCGCCGCTTGCGCCATGAAGGCCTCGCCCGCCGAAACCATGCATTCCTTGTTGGCCAGCGCAATCGTGCGTCCCTGCTGCAACGCGGCGAACGTCGGCTTCAGACCGGCAATGCCGACAATGGCGGCAATCACCATATCGCAGGGGCGTTGCGCCGCTTCCACCACGCCCGCCTCGCCAGCAGCGCAGCTTATGCCCGAACCCGCCAACCCCTCACGCAGGGCTCCCAGGGCGGTCTCATCGCTGATGGCGGCGTGGCGCGCCTTCAGCCGCCGCGCCATGCTGGCAAGCGCCACAGCATCGCTGCCGCCCACCACCGCCTCAACTTCAAAATCAGGATTACCCGCCACAAGATCGGCCGTCGAGCGACCGATCGAACCGGTAGCCCCCAGAATGATCAGCCGCCGGGGTCGGCGATGCATTGTCACCATTGAAATAGGCCCGCCGCCGCCATCGGCGCATCAAGGCGTAGGAACCCGAACAGTGCGGCAAAAATGCTGGCAGCGATGAAACCATCGAGCCGATCCATGAAGCCGCCGTGGCCGGGGATGAAAGGCGAAGAATCCTTCACGCCAAAATGCCGCTTCATGGCGGATTCCAGAAGATCACCGGCCTGTGACGCCAGCGAAGCGGCAACGCCCAGCACCAGCACCAGCGGCCATGAAACCGGCATTGCGGCCAGCCAGACGATGCCCGCGCCCGCTGCAGTGCCGCTGACAAGCCCGCTCAGCGTGCCAGCCCATGTCTTGGAGGGCGACACTTGCGGCCAGAGCTTGGCACCGCCAATCAGGCGACCACCAAAATAGGCCATGATGTCGGTCATCCACACCACGGCAAACAGCCAGAGCAACGCCAGAAACCCGAAAGGCGACAATGAGAAGCGCAAATCAATCACCGCCAGCAGCAATGTGCCTGCATAAAGCGCGCCGCTACCCGCCCACAGCCGACGGCCCGCCGGGGCCAGCGAGGCGGTAACCACCACGCCCGCGACCAGACATTCCAGAGCCGCACCTGCCCCTGCCAGGCTCATCGCCGTGGCGATGGCCAGCAGCATGACGGCCGCAGTCAAGCTGCGTTCCAGAACCGCCTTAGGCGAAACCATGGCCTGCCATTCAGCCGCGACCATGCCGCTCAGAAACAGCCAGCACAGCGAAAACAGCCAGCCTCCGGCCCAAAGGCAGGCCAGCGCCAGGCTGGCCATCACCACACCGGAGATGATACGCACCTGCAAATCCTGCAGCTTCATCAGAATTTTCGTCAGAGGTCGTGATGCGCCGCGCGCTTTGCCGACACTCATCAACGCGCCGCCTTGATCGGGCTTGCGCCTTCGTCGCGTCCGCCAAACCGCCGCGAGCGACCCCGAAACTCAGCCAGCGCCGCAGCAAATGTCGTCTCGTCGAAATCGGGCCATAGGACCGGCAAAAATACAAATTCGGCATAGGCCGCCTGCCACAGCAGAAAATTCGACAGGCGCTGCTCACCAGACGTGCGAATGATCAATTCAGGGTCGGGAATGCCCGCCGTGTCCAGTGCCGCATCAATTTGTTCAAGATTGATCGCCTCGGGTGCCAGGGTGCCCGCCGCAACCTGATGCGCCAGACGGCGCATGGCACGGGTGATTTCCTGCCGCCCGCCATAATTGAAGGCCAGCACCAGATCGAGCTTGTCATTCCCGCGGGTGGTCGCCTCAGCCTCATCAAGCAGCTCGGCAATGCCGCGCGGCAGGCCGGTGCGCTCGCCAATGATTTTGACTCGCACCCCATTCTGGTTGAGTTCATGCAGATCGCGCCTGAGATAAAGCTTCAGCAGGCCCATGAGATCATTGACTTCGTCGAGCGGACGCGTCCAGTTTTCAACCGAAAAGCTGTAAAGCGTCAGATAGCGCACGCCGAGGCCGGGTGCGCTGCGCACGCATCGACGCAGCGCTTCCATGCCCCGCCTATGCCCCTCAAGGCGTGGCAGGCCACGCGCTTGCGCCCAGCGGCCATTGCCGTCCATGATGATGCCGACACCGAGGCCTTCCAGTGTTGCGCTTCGCCTGATAGCTGGCACGGCAGGCATATCATTCATGGTTATGTGCGCTCCTCCGGCAATATTCTAACATCAGGGCGCTTAGACCTGCATGATTTCTTTTTCTTTGCCCGCCAGCACACTGTCAATTTCATGGATGGCGCTGTCGGTGGCCTTTTGCACTTCGGCAGCCTGACGCTTCTCGTCATCTTCCGAAATCACTTTGTCTTTCAGCAGCTTTTTGCAAAGGTCAATGCCGTCACGCCGAATGTGACGCACGGCAACGCGGGTATCCTCCGTGTATTTATGGGCGACCTTCACCATCTCCTTGCGGCGCTGCTCGTTGAGTTCGGGGATGCGAATGCGCAACGTCTGGCCCTCGACCGTGGGCGAAAGTCCAAGATTGGCATCGCGAATGGCTTTGTCGACCGCGCTGACCAGACCCTTGTCCCATACCTGCACCGCCAGCATCCGCGCCTCAACCACCGAAATATTGGCGACTTGCAGCAACGGCGTTGGCGAACCATAGGCAATCACCTGCACCGGCTCAAGCAGGCTTGGCGAAGCCCGCCCGGTGCGCAGGCCATTCAAATCATGCTTCAAACTGGCGATGCTCGCCTGCATGCGCCGCTTGATATCGGCAAGATCAAAAGTGGCGGCCATGGGCGTATTCCTTCCGGATTTCCATCAAATCATCTTTCGTTGTCGCTCGGCCCCCGTCAATCGCCAAGGCAACAAAACAAGTGAACATGATCATCTATCACGCTTCTGCGGGCACCACGATGGTACAGCGGCCCGCACCCGTCAATGCCGCCGTGATCGCCCCGGCCTCACGGATTGAAAAGACCACGATAGGCAGCGCATTTTCGCGCGCCAAAGCAAAAGCAGCAGTGTCAATGACGGCAAGGTTGCGCCCGATCGCCTCATCATGGGTCAGTGTGTCGTAACGGGTAGCCCGCGGGTCGCGGTGCGGATCGGCGCTATAGATACCGTCCACCTGCGTTGCCTTCAGAACGGCATCGCAGGAGAGTTCGGCAGCGCGCAGGACAGCACCGGTATCGGTCGTGAAAAACGGATTGCCCGTGCCCCCCGCCAGCACCACGATGCGACCCTTGTTCATGTGATTCAGCGCCGCCTGGCGCGAATAGGGTTGGCAGATTTGCGGCATGGCGATGGCCGAAAGCGCGCGGGTCGGCCAGCCGGCAGCCTCGATCGCCGCCTCCAGCGCCAGCGCATTCATCGCAGTTGCCAACATGCCGATGGAATCTGCCCGCGCCCGCTCGATGCCTTTTTCAGCACCCTGCATGCCGCGAAAAAAATTGCCGCCCCCCACCACGATAGCCAGTTGCGCGCCGCTGGCAGCGCCTTGCGCCAGATCCGCCGCCATGCGCTGGAGCGTGACCGGATCAAGGCCATGCGTCAGCGGCCCCATCATCGCTTCGCCCGAGAGTTTCACCATCGCCCGCTTCCAGCGTGATTGTGTGGAGGCGGGTGTCATGGCTTGCCTTTCGGTTCAGGGGATGTGCAAAGCGTACCAGGCGAACAAGGTTGCCAAGCCCGTGCTTCAGGATTGAAGCGCAGCGACTTCGGCAGCAAAATCGGCCGTTTCCGGCTTGTCGATGCCTTCACCCAGCGCATAACGCAGG
>DAICZI010000017.1 GCA_027311205.1 Beijerinckiaceae bacterium
CCGCGTCAGGTCTGCCATCATCGCGGCGGCTTCGGGCAGCTTGCCAATGTCATAACCAGCTTCGCGCAGCACAGCCGCCATGGCGGCAACGCTGGCGGGCGTATCGAGCCCGAGCGCATAGCCCTCGCGCCCGTCCTTGCCGGGATAATCCGATAGCACAAAGGCAATCTTCCGCGCTTCAGGGGCAAGACGGCGCAAAAGCGCCAGACCCAGCGCTTGATCCGCGACATGCGCAATATGCAGCGCCGAGGGCCGATGCGTCCGCCGACCAAATTCCAGTAGCGGATCAGCGCTGGCCTGGTCCTTGAAGGAAATCAGGCCTGCAGCAATACGGCCATCAAATTCGGGCAAGGCGACATGCATGGTCAGATCTGTGGAGGACAGCCCGCGCGGTGAGCCGTGCCATTGCGCTTCATCCGATCCGGCCATGATCACCTGCAACACCGGCGCATCGCAGCCCGCGAGCGGGGTTGCGGCGGCCTCATCTCCCAAGGCCGAAAACGCTGTCGCCGATAAAATGACATCCGGCTTGAAGCTGGCGAGTTCGCTCTGCAAAAGCGTCAAAGCCGCTGGGTCTTTGAGGCTGGTGACCGCCAGCGACGCCACACCAAGGCCGCGCATCGCCAGGGCTTGCGCCAAAGCGGCAATGGCGGCGGTGTCTTCGGCCATCAGGGTCGAGCGGTAAAACAGCAGGGCCGCGCGGGGGGCCGCTGGGGGTGTCTCTGCGGGTGCCTCAAAACTGCCCGCGCCAAAGCGCAGCAAAGCCGGGAGCGTTTCGGGCGCAGGCCCCGTCGCGCGCCCTTCAGCCAAACCGACGCAGGCGCGAAAATTCTCCGGTCCGCCTTCCAGCATGCGCGCCCAAAGCTGCCGCAGCGTTTCAGCCGGTAGCGTCGAGGCGGCCTCAAGGCGCGGATCGCCGCGATCATCGCCCGGCACAATGGCGAGCTTGATGCCGCGCTTTCGCGCCAGCGCCGCCAGTTCCTCGACGCCATAGCGCCAGTAATCCATCCCGCCCAGCAGCCGCACCAGAATGAAGCTGGCATGTGCCAGCGTCTTCTCAAGATAAAGATCAACCGAATAGGGGTGCTGCAAGTGCGTCAGCGACGCGAAGCGCCATGTTGCGGGTGCTCCGGCATGGGCGCTCACGGCGCGCGCCATGGCTGCCAAATCGCTGTCCGTAAACGACAAAAACGCCACATCCGCCGCCGATTGATCGAGATCAACCGCCATTGCCGCCTGATCAAGCTGCACTGTCTGGGTGGCGATGATGTGCATTTCAGGGCGCCGCAAGTGCTTTGAGAATGGCAGCTTGCGCCAGCCCCTTTTGCCCGATCACCACCAGTCGCGAAGTTCTGGCTTCACTGGCACCCCATGCCCGGTCAAAATGATGCTGGATGCGGCCACCCACTGCCTGCACCAGCAGCCGCATCGGCTTGCCTGCCACCTCGACAAAACCCTTCATGCGCAGCACATCATGGCGCGCTGCAACATCACGGAGCTGCGCCACGAACACTGCCGGGTCGCGCACCGGCGCAATGTCGGCAACAAAACTGTCAAAATCATCGTGATCATGGCCCTCCTCGGCATCATGATGCGAGGGCCGGGCGGCAAGGTCATCTTCCGCCCCGGCGGCAAGACCCAGCAGGACATCGGGGGCCACGACGCCATGGCGCAGGCTGATCACTTTGACCGGACGCGGCATGCCGGCGGCAATTTCGGCTTTCAGCGCGTGCTGGCGCGCTTCGCTTACCAAATCGCATTTATTGAGCAAAATCAGGTCGGCAGAGAGCAATTGGTCTTCATAGACCTCCTCCAGCGGGTTATCATGCGCGGGCGCGTTGCCATCAGCCCGGCTGGCCTCGGCGAAGCGGCCAGAGGCCAGCGCCTCGGCATCGACAACGGCGATAACGCCATCCACCGTCAGTCTGGCGCGAATTTCCGGCCAGTCAAACGCCTTGATCAACGGCTTGGGCAAGGCCAGCCCCGATGTCTCGATAATGATATGATCGGGCCGTGGTTCGCGCTTCAGCAGGGCCTCGATGGCCGGCATGAAATCCTCGGCCACTGTGCAGCAAATGCAGCCATTGGCAAGCTCGATGATATTGTCGGCCGGGCAAGTCTCGGCGGCGCAGTGGCGCAGCAACTCGCCATCGACGCCAACATCGCCAAACTCATTGATCACCAGGGCCAGCCGCCGCCCCTGGGCATTCAGCAGCAAATGCCGGATCAGCGTGGTTTTGCCCGCGCCGAGAAAGCCGGTGATGATGGTCACGGGGATTTTGGCAGCAAGGATCATGAGCCAGGCTCCATTACAAGTGGCGGCAGGCGGGCGACAACGCCCTTTTTCAAGGCATCGGGGCGACTTTTCCAGGGGATCAGCCCGTCGGCTGTATCCTGATACAGGGCCGCGCCTTCGAGAATGGTGGCTGGCGCGGTCTCCAGAGCCAGATCGCCATAGACATAGGTCCACTTGCCAGGGGCGGTGAAGGCAATGGTGCAGGGTCGCTTGCAAACCGAGAGGCACTCGACCGGGCGGATGTCATAAGCCGAAGCTTCAGCTTCAGCCTGCAAAGCCTGCCACAGCCGGAACCCGGCGCGGTCTTCGCGGGGCTCCAGCGCCTCGCCCGCTACGCGGCATGTGGTGCAGACATGAATGGTTGTGGTAGCGTTCACGAGACCCCGGCGACGTCCTGCGGTCAAAAACCGCCCTGCGGGGTGCAAGGGCTCTCCGGAAGTCCGGAAATCCGGGGCAACCCCAGGGAGTTGCCACGCGAACCGCACCGGAGCACCCCGCCCGAGGCCAGCTAACGTGATGCGGGCAGGTCTCCTGGCTCATGGATCGATGCCTGCCGCTCCTTCCCGGTGCACGGCACCAGTGGTTCTTGCAGCGCGGCTCCCCATTCACAGTTGCGGGGGCAGCTGCGGCATGGCGCCATGGCGACGCGCACCGCATTCCCTTTTCATCTCCGCTTAAAACGGAGAACCTTCATCGCCGCCAGTGCTAGACCGAAGCGCGGCCTGCGTCAAATCGCTTCGACGCCGCTTGAACCTCGGTCGCAATCTCCGTAAACATAGATGAGTGATTCGAAAGTCGATCCGGCCATGCATACGGCAGAACATGACACTCCTGACCTGCGTTCAGCGCATGTTGTTGTCGTTGCTAATGAAAAGGGCGGTTCTGGCAAATCTACCTTGTCGATCCACCTTTCAGTTGCACTCCTGAAAGCCGGGTTCCGGGTGGCGACGATTGATCTTGACACCCGCCAGCGGACTTTGACGAGGTTTTTCGAAAACCGGCTGGCCTTTGGCCAATCTACACTGTCCGAAGTGGAAATGCCCCGCCATTTTGCGCCTGATCGCGGTGAAACCGCCGATGCACGCGAAAACGAAGCACACGAATTTGCCCAGATGGCCGAGGCCATCGGCGCGGTCGAGCATGATTATGAATTCGTGGTGATCGACACCCCTGCCAGCGATTCGCATTTGATGCGCCTCGCTCACTCGCTGGCCGATACGCTGGTGACGCCGATGAATGACAGTTTCATCGACATGGACGGCCTCACCCGCGTCAATCCTGACCGGAGCCAGCGCGGCGGCGTCTCGCATTATGCAGCTCTGGTGCTGGAGGCGCGTCGGCAGCGCCGCATGGTCGATCAAGGCATCATCGACTGGGTGCTGGTGCGCAACCGCGTCGCGTCCCTGCAAACCAACAATGCCAGGCAAATTCAGCTTGCTTTGGGCCGGCTTGCCGGTGAATTGCAATGCCGCATCGCCGATGGCCTGCATGATCGGGTGATTTTCCGCGAATTGTTCCCGCTTGGCCTCACCGCAATGGATGCTCTGGAAACGGCGGCGCACACGTTGACACCCTCGCAACTGGCGGCGCGCGACGAAGTCACCGGCCTGCTCGCCACCTTGCGCCTGCCCACAAGGCTGGAAAGCGGCGAGCATCTGGCAGCCCGGCACCTCTGGTTTGACGCGACGGCGAGCTATTATCGGGATCGCGCGCCGGGGTTTGATTCCTCGCACAGCCCCGCCGCATAATTCGCCGCTTGCGTGGCGTGGCCTGCCGCGCTAAGGGGTGGGCGTGCTTCAGGCACAATGTCGGAGTGTAGCGCAGTCTGGTAGCGCACCTCGTTCGGGACGAGGGGGTCGTAGGTTCGAATCCTATCACTCCGACCATTCTGCAAATTTGCGGATTTCAAGCTTTCGGTGCTGCCAGACGCCGCGCCCGGCCTTTGCCGCTGCTGTGCGCAAGGCGCAACAAAGCTTGACTTAAGCCGCCCCATTTGCGACCGGCTAAGGTGCGTGCGCTGACGCCGTGCGCCTTTGAGGAGTGTTCGTCTTTTGCAACACACGAAACCCAATTCCTATCGTACCGGGCCGGATGAGCGCGGGCACTTCGGCATGTTTGGCGGGCGCTTTGTTGCCGAGACGCTGATGCCGCTGATCCTTGAACTCGAGGCGGCCTATGGGGCGGCCCGCAATGATCCGGCCTTTCATGCTGAACTGACCGACCTTCACAAGCATTATGTCGGACGTCCGAGCCCGCTATATTTCGCCGAACGGCTGACCGAACATTGCGGCGGCGCGAAGATTTATTTCAAGCGCGATGAACTCAATCACACCGGCGCGCACAAGATCAACAATGTGCTGGGGCAGATTTTGCTGGCGCGGCGCATGGGCAAAAAGCGTATTATCGCCGAAACCGGAGCAGGCCAGCACGGTGTTGCCACCGCCACCGCCTGCGCGCGGTTCGGGCTTGAATGCATCGTCTACATGGGCGCGGTCGATGTCGAGCGGCAAAAGCCCAACGTGTTCCGCATGAACATGCTTGGTGCCAGGGTCGTGCCGGTTCAATCGGGAGCGCGCACCCTGAAAGACGCGATGAACGAGGCGCTGCGCGACTGGGTCACCAATGTCGATTCGACGTTTTATTGCATCGGCACGGCGGCAGGCCCGCATCCTTATCCTGCGATGGTGCGTGATTTCCAGTCGATCATCGGCGAGGAAACCAAGGCGCAAATGCTCGAGCGCGAGGGCCGCCTGCCGGATTCGCTGGTGGCCTGTATCGGCGGCGGCTCCAACGCCATCGGCCTGTTTCATCCGTTCCTCGATGACGCTTCGGTGCAAATGTTTGGCATCGAGGCGGCAGGCCACGGGCTTGAGGTGCATAATGGCCATGCTGCCTCGCTGGCGGGCGGACGCCCCGGCGTGCTGCACGGCAACCGCACCTATTTGCTGATGGATGATGACGGCCAGATTGTCGAAGGCCATTCGATTTCGGCGGGCCTCGATTATCCTGGCATCGGACCGGAGCACGCCTGGCTGCGCGATGTTGGGCGTGTCACCTATCTGTCAACAACCGACAAGGAAGCGCTCGAAGCGTTTCAGCTTTGTAGCAAGCTGGAAGGCATCATCCCCGCCCTGGAGCCCGCTCATGCGCTGGCCCGCGTGCTCGAACTCGCGCCGAAGTTGCCCAGGGACCATCTGATGGTGATGAATATGTGCGGGCGCGGCGACAAGGATATTTTCACGGTCGCAGAACTTCTCGGCGGCATGTAAGGAGGCTGGTAACATGCAGCAAAGCTGGCGCTGGTTTGGGCCCGATGACAAGGTGCCGCTTCATGCCATCAGGCAGGCGGGGGCCGAGGGTGTGGTCACCAGTCTGCATCACATCCCCTATGGTGAAGTGTGGAGCGTTGCCGAAATAGAAAAGCGCCAGCACATCATCGCTGCCGATGCTGCGCTTGGCCTGCGCTGGAATGTGGTCGAGAGCCTGCCCCTCCATGAGCGCATCAAGCTCGGGGAGTGCGATCTCACGCCGATTTTCGATAATTACCGCGCTTCGATGCGCAATCTTGCCGCCTGCGGCATCAAGATCATCTGCTATAATTTCATGCCGGTGCTGGACTGGACGCGCACCACCCTGCATTACCCGCGCCCTGGCGGCGGCCTGGCGTTGCGCTTTGATGCCACTGCCTACGCCGCCTTCGATGTATTCATGCTGCAACGCAAGGGTGCCGAGGGTGACCACGCCCCCGCAACTCTGGTGCGGGCCAGACACTGGTTTGACCATGCCTCGCTGGCGGAGAAAGACCAGCTTCTCGCCAGCATCATGGCGGGTCTGCCCGGCGCTTTTGATCGCTATGACATCCCGGCATTGCGCAAGATTCTGGCCCGGTATGATGCGATCGATGCAAGCGCCTTGCGCCAGAACCTGAAGCGGTTCCTTGAAGAAGTGATCCCCACCGCCGAAGACCTTGGCATGCGCTTTGCCATTCACCCTGATGATCCACCGCGGCCGCTTTTGGGCCTGCCACGCATTGTCTCGAACCGCGATGACTTGCGCTTTATCGTTGACGCCGTGCCCTCCCACGCCAATGGCATCACCTTTTGCACGGGTTCTCTGGGCGCGGGCGTGGGCAATGATGTGCCAGCTTTGGCGCGCGAATTTTCGGCCCACAGCTATTTTGTGCATTTGCGCAATGTCACCAAGGAGGCGGATGGTTCGTTCTTCGAGGCCGATCATCTGGCGGGCGACAATGACATGATTGCCATTGTCGAAACCTTTTTGCAGGAGCAGGCGCGGCGCAAGGCGGCAGGTGCACATGACTGGCGGCTGCCATTCCGGCCCGATCATGGCCATGAGTTGCTGGATGATGTCGACAAGGGTGCCTTTCCCGGCTATTCGGCCATTGGCCGCCTCAAGGGGCTGGCGGAATTGCGCGGTGTGATGCTGACTCTGGCGCGCGCCCAACACCTGCCGCTTGCCTGAGCAGCAGCTTGCTGGCCATGCCAACGCGCCATGCCGACCGCCGCGCCGTGCTGCTCACGCGCAATCGCGTGCGCGATAGCGTGCGCCAATGGTTTGGCGACCAGGATTTTGTCGAGATCGACACGGCGCATCTGCAGATTTCGCCAGGCAACGAGACGCATATCGGCGCATTCGCCACCGCCTTCATGCCGCTGGGCGGGGCCGCGCAGCCGCTTTACCTGCATGCTTCGCCAGAATTTGCTGCCAAGAAGCTGCTGGCGTGGGGCGAAACCCGGATTTATTCGCTCGGTCATGTTTATCGCAACCATGAGCGCGGGCCGCTGCATCACCCCGAATTCACCATGCTCGAATGGTATCGGGTCGGGGCCGACCTTGCGGCGATGATGCGTGACTGCGCCGCATTGCTGGCGCTGGCAGCAGAGGTCACTGGCGCAGCGCGCTTGACGTTCCGCGGGCACTTTTGCGACCCGCACGCCGAGCCTGAACGTCTCAGTTTGATCGACGCCTTTCAACGCCATGCCGGGATCGCGCTGGAACCGCTGCTGGGCGGCGATGCGGTCGCACGTCACGGTTTTGCCGAAGCTGCCCACGGCATCGGTATCCGTATCGGCGCTGATGACACGTGGTCGGACATTTTCAGCAAGGTGCTGGCCGCGCGGATCGAGCCGCAGCTTGGCCAGGGCCGGGCGACGCTGCTCCATGACTATCCGGCCAGCGAAGCGGCGCTGGCGCGCCTCAAGCCCGGCGATAGCCGTCTGGCCGAGCGCTTCGAACTCTATGCCTGTGGCGTCGAACTCGCCAATGCCTTTCATGAACTCACCGACGCCGCCGAGCAGCGCCGTCGGTTGATGCACGCCATGGACGAACGCCAGCGCATTTATGGCGAGCGCTATCCGCTCGATGAGGATTTCCTCGCCGCCCTCGACCACATGCCGACCGCCAGCGGCTGCGCGCTGGGCTTTGACAGGTTGGTGATGCTCGCTACCGGCGCACCCAGCATCGACGACGTCATCTGGACGCCGCTGCCGCCCTCAATTGGCTGAAGCTGCGGCTTTTGGGAGCGCCACGCATCAACTGCGGGCGCTGATCATCCCCAGCACCAGCCCGACACCTGCAGCAATGAGCACAGCGGCGAGGGGGTTATGATTGATGGTTCGCTCCAGATCATGCGAGGCAGAACGAACGCTGGCTTGCGCCTGATCGGTCGCCTGTTTGGCGGCCCCGCCAAGCTGCGAGATTTTGGCATTGAGCTGATCGCTGCCTTGCGACACAGTATCTGACACTGCGGCGCTCGCCGCTTTGGCCTGGGCTTTCAGCAATTCGGCTACCGAATCAGACAACCGGGCGATATCGGCGCGCAATTGATTGAAATCCTGAATGGCATCTTCGGCGGGCGTGGGATTGGACATGATGATCTCCTGGTTTGCCGTCAGGGCATTGTTGATGTGATTGCCTGCCCAACGCTTTCAAGCCATGGTGGTTCCGTCGGCGGCGTCAAAATCAAGCCGTTGGCGGAACCTTTCGCCGCCAGCATCGTTGGCGGTAAGGATGGATCCGACAAGCACACGCGCCCTGTTTGGTTTTGGCTCTCCATCGGAGATTGCGGATGGCTCAAATGATCGGGTGCCTCGAGGAAGGACGTTGGCGATGGATCAAGCACCCGCTTCGCTGACTGGGCTGATCCATGATCTGTCCGTGAAGGCCATGGCGCTGCTGAGGGTTGAGCTGGCGATAATGGCCAGCGAAATTTCAGGCAAACGGGACATGGCGCTGCGCGCTCTGGCGTGGCTTTTGTCAGGTGTGGTGCTCGGCACCGGCGCGCTGGCCCTGCTGCTCGTGGCCATGTTGCTGGCGATGGTCAGGCTGGGCCTGTCGCCACTGATGGCAACAACGACCTTGGGCCTCGCGCTGGCTCTGATGGCCTTTTTGGTGATTCTCCGGGCTTTGGCCCTGCTCCGCCACTGCAATCTGCATTTGGAGCGAACTGGCGCGGAAATCAGCAAAGATCTCGACCTCCTGGCTGGAAGGCCAACCCATGTCTGATCAGGACGCGCAATTGGCAGCGCTAGAGCTTTGTGCCGCCGAAATCCGGGATGAGCTGGCTCTGGCGTATGATGCCCTGCAAAATGCCCTGACGCCGGGCAATCTCATGCGCAGCGCCGGGCAAGGCTTTGCCGAAAAAGCCGCCGCAGAGATCGATCCCAAAATCACCCAGGCCTTTTCCGCGCATGGCAAAACCATTCTGGCGCTGGCAGCGGCGGGGCTGGCGTTTGGTGTCGGCCGGCGGGCTTTTGCCAAGCCGCACCCACCCAAGGCTGAAGACAGCGCCACTTCTGTCCGTCAGGGCCAAAATCGCATGGCGAGCCTGCTGGCTTTGGTGCGCGAAGGCACGGCTTTGGCATCCATGCTGGCGCTGCTTTTGGCTCCAGGCCCGGCGAAGGATGGCGAGTGAACGCTGCAGCCAGTGCCGGACGACATGCCACCGCGGCAGAGTCGCTGGTTCAGACCCATGTCGACACCGCGCTGAAGGCCTTTGAACTCACGCCGCGCTGCGCGACACCAAAGCGCGCAAGGCTTCAAGGTCGCGGGCAAAGATGCGGATGCCATCGCTGAGTTTGTCGGTGGCCATGGCATCCTGATTGAGCATCCAGCGAAAGGTTTTCTCGTCGAGATCAATGCGCTCCGGCGCTTTGCCAGGATGCGCCGGATCAAGCATGCGCGGGAGCGCGCCCTCAGCGTTCTCAAGCTCTTGCAGCAATTGTGGTGAGATGGTCAGCCGGTCGCAGCCGCTCAAGCCTTCAATTTCGCCGATGTTGCGGAACGAGGCTCCCATCACCACCGTTTTGATGCCATGGGCCTTGTAATAGGCATAGATGTTGCGCACCGAGATGACGCCGGGGTCGGTCTCTGGTGTGTAAGGCCCGCCGCCGTTTTTCACATGCCAGTCAAAAATGCGCCCAACGAAAGGCGAGATCAGAAACGCTTTTGCATTGGCGCAGGCCAGCGCTTGCGCCAGCGAAAAGACCAAGGTGAGATTGCAGTTGATCCCCTGTTTTTCCAACACTCCAGCAGCCTGTGCGCCTTCCCACGTCGCGGCAATCTTGATGAGGATACGCTCACGGCCAACGCCACGCTGGGCAAAATCAGCGATCATGGCCTGAGCTTTGGCGACAGTGGCCTCCGGATCAAACGACAAATCAGCGTCAACCTCGGTTGAAACCCGGCCCGGCACGATCTTGCTCAATTCGACACCAAAATTCACCACCAGACGGTCCGTGATCTGATGGGCCGACGCGCCCGTGCGCTTGCCCCATGCCTTCGCCTCCTCAACCAGAGGGGCGTAGGCGGGCATTTGCGCGGCTTTGAGGATCAGCGAGGGGTTGGTGGTCGCGTCGATTGGCTTGAATCTGGCAATGGAGGCCATATCGCCGGTATCGGCAACGACAACGCTCATGTCGCGTAACTGGCTCAATTTGCTGCTCATTATTCGCTCCTTGGCAGGCAGGCACGAAGCCGCGCGATCTCAGGCTCGCGCGCCTGAACCCGGAGGCTTCTAACACATTTGTGCAGCGAATGTGGGGCGCTTGCGCCAGATTTGATCTTGCGGGGACAGGGGGCGCCGCCCTCCGGCAGCGCCTCCCTTCCTTGTGCCATCAAGTCACCAGGCTCCTCAGCCGCCGTGCGCCACAACCTCGACATCGACATTGCCGCGCGTTGCGTGCGAATAGGGGCAGACGTTGGCATGGGTTTCATCGACCAGTTTTTGCAGCTCGGCTTGCGGCAGGCTCCTGTCAGTGATGTCAATCTTGACGGCAATGCCAAAGCCGCCAAGTTCACGCGGGCCGATGGTCACAGCGCATTGCACGCTCGCTTTGGAGGCGTCCATCTTGTGCTGCCTGGCCACAAGATCAAGCGCGCCACCAAAGCACGCAGCATAGCCTGCGGCGAACAGATGCTCGGGTGTTGTCGTGCCGGGCTTGCCGGGGCCGCCCATTTCCTTGGGAACCGAAAGGTTGACGCTGAACGTGTTGTCATCAGCTTTGGTCGTGCCATTACGCCCGCCATGGGCAGTGCCATGTGCGGTAAAAAGCGGCTTGATCTTCATGACGCAACTCCCGAATGCGCTTCCTGTAATTAGGTTGCCGACAAATTAGTTGCGCATCAACGCAAAAATTACAAGACCTTGCCGGGGTTGAGGATGCCCTTGGGATCAAGCATGGCCTTCAACCCCCGCATCAGGTCGAGCGCCACCGGGTCCTTCACCTTGCGCAGCAGCAGGCGTTTGAGTTGGCCAATGCCGTGTTCCGCTGAAACGGAGCCACCCATGTCCGCGACGAGGGCATGCACGATGGCATTGATTTCGTCCCAGCGCGCCAGAAATTGCGCCGTGTCAGCGCCCACCGGTTGGGAAATGTTAAAATGAATATTGCCGTCGCCAAGATGTCCAAAGGGCACAGGCCGCGCATCGGGCATGGCCTTGAGCACCGCCGCGCTTGCGACGCGCAGAAACTCGGGCACGAGGGCAATCGCCACGCTGATGTCATGCTTGATCGAGCCGCCCTCGCGCTTTTGCGCATCGGGCAAATCTTCGCGCAGGCGCCACAAGGCCTGCCGTTGCGGTCCGGTTTCCGCCAACGTGGCATCTTCGATGATGTCTTGCGCCAGCGCGCTTTCCAGCAGGCTTTCCAGCAGGCCAAGCGCCGTACCTTTCAGATCGCCGTCGGCACTGGGTGCAAGTTCCAGCAGCACATACCAGGAATGCCTCCCCGCCAGGGGATCGCGCGTGCCCGGCCCATGGCGCAGCACAAAATCAAGGCCAAGGCGCGGCATGAGTTCAAAGGTCTTCAGCGCGGTGTCGGCATGGGTCTGCACCAGTTCCAGCAAACGCAAGGCATGGTCGGGGCTGGCAAGCCCAATGAAGGCGGTTTCAATAAGGCGCGGCTGTGGAAACAATTTCAGGCTGGCCGCCGTGATGATACCGAGCGTGCCCTCTGATCCGATGAACAGGTTTTTGAGATCGTAACCCGTATTGTCCTTTTTGAGTTTCGAGAGGCCGTTCAGCACCCGGCCATCGGCCAGCACCACCTCGGGGCTGCAAGCCGGATAGGCCGAACAACGCTTGCCCTTGAGCACGCCCGCAGCCGCCAGGATCTGCGCACCGTGACAGATCGCCGCGACCGGTTTGTTTGCACTGAAGAAGTGGCGCACGATATCCAGCAC
>DAICZI010000180.1 GCA_027311205.1 Beijerinckiaceae bacterium
GGTTCAGGAATGCGTCACATGACTTCGAGCCCCATCAACAGCCTTGGCATCGCCAAGCCCCCCGCCCAAACCCGCGTGGTCGTCGCCATGTCGGGCGGCGTTGATTCCTCCGTTGTGGCGGCTCTCCTGAAAGAAGAGGGCTATGAGGTCATAGGCATCACTTTGCAGCTTTATGATCATGGCGCCGCGACGCATCGCAAGGGTGCCTGCTGCGCTGGCACCGACATTCATGACGCCCGCGATGTGGCTGCCCGCCTCGACATCCCCCATTACGTGCTCGATTACGAAAGCCGCTTTCGCGACAAGGTCATTGACGCCTTTGCTGATTCCTATCTCAACGGCGAAACGCCCGTGCCGTGTATCGCCTGCAATCAGCATATCAAATTTGCCGATCTGTTCGAGACTGCGCGCGATTTGGGGGCTGATGTCCTGGCGACCGGCCATTATATTTCCTCGCGCCCCGCCGAGCGCGGCACAAGGGCACTCTATCGCGCCCTCGATGCCAGCCGCGACCAGAGCTATTTTCTTTATGCGACGACGCAAGCGCAATTGGCGCTGCTGCGCTTTCCCTTGGGCGAGCGCCCCAAGAGCGAGGTGCGCGACCTTGCCCGCCGTTTTGGGCTGGCGGTAGCTGAAAAGCATGACAGTCAGGACATTTGCTTTGTGCCCTCAGGCAATTACGCCGCGATGATCGAGCGCCTGCGCCCCGAGGCGGTGCAGACTGGCGAGATCGTCCATATCGATGGCCGGGTGCTCGGCCGCCACCAGGGCATCATCCATTATACCATCGGCCAGCGCAAAGGCCTCGGCATTACTGATGCCGCTGCGGGCCATGGCGAGCCGCTTTACGTTGTGGCGATCAGCGCCGCAAACGCGCGTGTCACCGTCGGTCCGCGCACAGCACTGGCGACCCGCGATCTGGCGCTGCATGACATCAACTGGATTGGCCCCGGCACGCTGGCAGGATTTGCTGCTGAAGGCGGCGAGTTGCACGTGCGCGTGCGCTCCACCAGAGCGCCCGTGCCGGCAGTGCTGTTTGCCGCCGCGGACGGACAATGGCACGTGCGCCTCACGCAAGCCGAAGAGGGCGTTTCGCCCGGCCAGGCCTGCGTGTTTTATGCCAGCGACGCGGCACAGGCGCGCGTGCTGGGAGGCGGCGTGATTGGCCGCGCCGGGGTGCCGATGCCTGCCGAGACCACCGCGCTCTATGCCAGCCAGCGCGCCGCCGTGCCCGGCAACCGCTGAAATTAACGTCCAGCCCCCAACACATGTCCTGCAGGAGAGCCTGATGACCACTCATTACGCGCCGTTGTTCGCACTTGGCAAAGACAAGACGCCATGGCGTCATTTAGGCAGCGAGGGCGTGCGTGTCGAAACCATTGGCCAGCGCCGCTTTCTGGTGGTCGAGCGCGAAGCCATCCGGCGACTGGCAGAAGCGGCGATGATCGACATCAACCATTTGCTGCGCCCCGGCCACCTGAAGCAACTGGCGATGATCCTTGATGATCCTGAAGCCACTTCCAACGACAAGTTCGTGGCTTTTGACCTGCTGAAAAATGCCAATATCGCGGCTGGCGGCGTGCTCCCCATGTGCCAGGATACCGGCACAGCGATTGTCATGGGCAAGCGCGGGCAGATGGTGATGACCGACGGCGATGATGAAAGCGCGCTGGCCGAGGGCATCCGCGACGCCTATGCAAAGAAAAACCTGCGTTATTCGCAGCTTGCGCCCTTGAGCATGTTCGAGGAGAAAAACACTTCGACCAACCTGCCAGCCCAGCTCGAAATTTATGCCGAGCCGGGCGACGCGTATAAATTCCTGTTCGTCGCCAAGGGCGGCGGTTCGGCCAACAAGACCTTTTTCTATCAGGCCCCGCCCTCGATCCTCACCCATGACCGGCTGATCGCCTACCTCAAAGAGCGCATCCTGACGCTCGGCACCTCCGCCTGCCCGCCCTATCACATGGCGGTTGTCATTGGCGGCACCAGCGCCGAACTGGTGATGAAGACCGTAAAGCTTGCTTCGACGCGCTATTATGACGAACTGCCCACCAGCGGCAATCTCGATGGCCAGGCATTCCGCGACCTCGCGATGGAGCAGGAGCTGCACAGACTGACGCAAAATCTCGGCATTGGCGCGCAATTTGGCGGCAAGTATTTCTGCCATGACGTGCGCGTCATCCGCCTGCCGCGCCATGGTGCCAGCCTGCCGATTGGCCTTGGCGTCTCCTGCTCGGCGGACCGTCAGGCGCTTGGCAAAATCACCGCAGAAGGGATTTTCCTTGAAGAGCTGGAGCATAATCCAGCGCAATATCTGCCCGAAGTGATCGACCCGGCCCTGGGTGGCCCGGTGGTCACAATCGATCTCAACCAACCGATGGCCGACATCCTCAAGACGCTGTCGCGCCATCCGGTGAAAACCCGGCTGTCGCTGACCGGCACGCTGATTGTGGCGCGTGATCTTGCCCACGCCAAAATCCGGGCGCGGCTCGATGCGGGCGAACCCATGCCCGATTACATGAAAAACCACCCGGTCTATTATGCTGGCCCCGCCAAAACGCCGGTCGGCTATGCTTCGGGCTCGTTCGGGCCGACGACCGCAGGGCGAATGGATTCCTATGTCGCGCAGTTCCAGGCGGCGGGCGGCTCGATGATCATGCTCGCCAAGGGCAATCGCTCCAAGGAAGTGCGCGCCGCCTGCGCGGAATTTGGCGGGTTTTACCTGGGCTCGATCGGCGGGCCAGCGGCGCGTTTGGCGCAGGACTGCATCCGCAAGGTTGAAGTGCTCGAATATCCCGAACTCGGCATGGAAGCGGTGTGGAAAATCGAGGTTGAGGATTTCCCGGCGTTCATCGTCATCGACGACAAGGGCAATGATTTCTTCAAGGATTTGAATATGGGGTGAGGGCGGGCGGCCTTCACGCCATGCGGCGCAAAGCCGCTGGCGGGCGCTCATGATGGCGCGACCAGGCGCGTCGCAACTGACGACCTGAGGCAAAACCGGCGCGCTCCGCAACACTCTCCAAATCCAGGCCGGTGCCTGTCACCAGATCATGCGCCAGTGCCACGCGAATATGGCTGACATAGGCGGCAATACTCATGCCGGATTGTTGCGAAAACAGGCGTGATAGATGGCGCGGGCTGGCATCTGCCTTGCGGGCCAGTTCGCCTACGCTCCAATCATGGGCGGGGTTGGCCATCACCGCATCCTGCGCCCGATGCACAGCCGGGTGTATATGGTTGCGCCCTTCGAGCCATGGCGACACCTGCGGATCATGCCCGGCGCGCCGCATATAAACCACCATATAACGGGCTGCGGCGAGGGCAGCGGTATAGCCTGCACTCCGGGCCACCAGATGCAGCGTCAGGTCAATGCCGGCGGTCATGCCCGCGCTCGTCAGCCGGTCGCCATCTTCAACAAACAAGCGGTTTTCGAGCACGCGGGCACGCGGGGCATGGCGCGTCAGATTTGCCATGCAGGCGTGATGGGTCGTGCAGGCATAGCCATCGAGCAAACCCGCCCGCGCCGCCAGCAAGGCCCCGGCACAGATAGAAACCAGCTTGATCCCAGGGCGAATCACGCGGGCCAGCCAGGCAATGATCCTGGCTTCGCAGGCAGCCTCTTGGGCAATATCACGCTCGCCCTCACCCAATGGCAGATCGGCGCTGCCACACAGCACCACCCAACAGGCATCAGGCAAAGCGGCTGGAAGCGGCCCCAGGTCCGTGATCGTCAGTCCGGTGGAACTGACGACCTGCGGCCCGGCACCGACGTGGCTCACGCCGTAGCGGGCAAAGCCGATATCAACATTTACCCGGCGCAGCACTTCCACCAGTCCCGCCGCCTCAAGCAGCACCACACGCGGTTGCATCACCACAATAACGGGTGTCGTGATTTTGGCGGGCTGGGTCAAGGTCATGCGGGGGCAATCCCGGTGTCAAAAGCGGAGGCTACCGTGGCAATCCACGCAAAGCGTCCCTCCAGCACCAGTTCGGTGCGGGCGCGAATCTCCGCCGCGCTCCAGATATGCCCAGCTTTATCCGTCATGGGAAATGTCAACGTCGCCTCACCGACAAAATCGACCTCATAGCCAAGATCAGAGGCGTGCCGTGTCGTGGTTTCGCAGCATTGTTCGGTGCGGATGCCGCAGATGATCAGGCGGTGAATGGCGTGGCGCACCAGCCAGACATCAAGCCCCGTGCCGACCAGCGCGCTATGCCGCCGCTTGCGAAACACTGCATCGGGGGTGAAGCTGAGCGGGGCCATGGTTACCACCTGCCCGGAGCTTTCAGCAAATGGCCCCTGATTTTCAACATGAAATATCTGCACCACCGGAATTTTGTGCGCTACCGCGCCTTTCACAAGCGCTTCGACATGCCCAAGGAAAGCTGGAACATCCTGATCGACAAAATAAGGCCGGTGCCGGAATGACTCCTGCACATCAATCACAATCAGAGCTGTCGCGTTCATGCCCGTATCCCTTCGTTCGCTTGCGAAGGGGTTTATCGCACCGGCAAAAGGCGCGCGAAACACATCGGCGCGCCTTTACGCGGACAATTTACGCCAAAATGCCTCACGCTGCCGAACTTAGTGGTGCCTTGGCTTGCTCCGGCGTGAAGTGCAATGCCTGAAGACCTTGAGCACGCGGCCATGCGGCCCTTTGACGTAGCGACGCACGTCACGGCAGCCAGGATGGTGATGAACAATTCGCGTCCTGGCGCGCCGCGGGGGAGGCCTCACCACCGCCGCTGGCTTGAGTGCCCCTGGGATCGCT
>DAICZI010000181.1 GCA_027311205.1 Beijerinckiaceae bacterium
AAGCAACTGGTTTGGAGTGACACATGAGACGCGTCGTTGTGACCGGCATGGGGATTGTATCTTCGATCGGCAATGATGTCGTCGAGGTTACCGAATCGTTGCGCCTTGCCCGTTCCGGCATTGTGCGTGCCGACAAATATGCCGAACTTGGGTTTCGCTCGCAGGTGCATGGTGCGCCGACGCTGGACCCCACGAGTTTGCTCGACCGTCGCGCCATGCGCTTTCACGCCATGGGCACTGCCTGGAACCACGTCGCGATGGATCAGGCGATTGCTGATTCGGGACTGACACCAGAAGAAATTTCCAACGAGCGCACCGGCATCATCATGGGGTCGGGTGGCCCCTCGACCAAAACTCTGGTCGAAGCCGCCGACATCACCCGCGCCACCGGCCCGAAGCGCATCGGGCCGTTTGCCGTGCCCAAATCCATGTCGTCCACCGCCTCGGCGACGCTGGCGACCTGGTTCAAGATCAAGGGTGTCAATTATTCGATCTCGTCGGCCTGCGCCACGTCGAATCACTGCATCGGCAATGCCTATGAAATGATCCAGTACGGCAAGCAGGACATCATGTTTGCTGGCGGTTGCGAGGAACTCGATTGGACGCTGTCGCAATTGTTTGATGCCATGACCGCCATGTCCTCGCATTTCAACGACACGCCCTCGGTCGCCTCGCGCGCCTATGACAAGAACCGCGATGGCTTTGTCATCGCCGGCGGCGCGGGCGTTCTGGTGCTCGAAGAACTGGAACACGCCAAGGCACGCGGCGCGAAAATCCACGGCGAAATCGTCGGCTATGGCGTGACTTCGGATGGCTTTGACATGGTGGCCCCATCGGGCGAGGGCGCGCTGCGCTGCATGAAAATGGCGATGTCCGCAACCAACACGCCGATTGATTACATCAACCCGCACGCAACCTCGACGCCGGTCGGGGACGCCAGGGAGATCGAGGCGATTCGCGCGGTGTTTGGTTCGGGGGAGAAATGCCCGCCAATCTCCGCTACCAAATCGCTGACCGGCCATTCGCTGGGCGCGACCGGCGTGCAGGAGGCGATCTATTCGCTGATCATGATGAACGGCAATTTCATCTGTGAAAGTGCCCATATCGAGGAAATTGACCCCGATTTCGCCGATATGAACATTTTGCGCACGCGGCGCGACAATGTCCGCCTGCGCGGTGTCATGTCCAACAGCTTCGGCTTTGGCGGCACCAATGCCACGCTGGTGGGTGACAAGCGCACCTATCAGATGGATCCGGCCAACAGCGACGAGGCCTTGATGGAAGTCTCGCTCGATCTTGAACAAGGCGCTGACATGGTCATGGTCAAGCCCGGCATGCCCTATCTCGACATCATCCAGCGTGTTGCCTCGACCTTCGGACGCCCGACCTTCGCTTACCAGGTCTCGGGCGAGTACGCGATGATCATGGCGGCGGCGGGTCATGGCTGGATTGATGGCGACAAGGCGATGATGGAAAGCCTGATGGCCTTCAAACGGGCTGGGTGCCGTGGCGTCCTCACCTATTTTGCGCTCCGTGCCGCTGAAATGCTGCAAAAGGCCGCGCCCTGAGAGGCTGACACGGAGGGTTCGACATGGTCGCGCGACAGGCCGCCGCATCGCGCGAGGTCAATCGGCACGGGATGCGCGCCATCATTGCGGCGCAGATGCTGTTTTCGATCAGCGACACGCTGGTCAAGCTTGCAGCTCCGCTCTTGCCCTCTGGCGAGTTGATCGCCCTGCGCGGCATCATCGGCACCAGCATCCTTTATGGGCTGGCGCGGCGCGAGGGATTGAGCTTTGTCGGCCACATGCACCCGGTTGTCGTGCTGCGCGCCGTGCTGGAAGGCGTGATTTCCCTACTGTTTCTTGCCGCCATCAACGGCCTGCCCATTGGCAATTACACGGCGATCATGCTGTCGAGCCCGCTGATGATCACAGCGCTGGCGGTGGTGGTTCTCGGCCAGGTGGTTGGCCTGCGCCGCTGGCTGGCCATCGCCATCGGCTTTACCGGCGTGCTGCTGGTCGCCCAGCCCAGCGCTTCCGGCTTTTCATCCGCCGCCTGGTTCGCCATTGCCTGCGCGTCGCTTGTGGCGGTGCGCGACATTGTCACCCGCTTTGTGCCCGGCGACATGCCCTCGATGGTGGTGACCTTGACCACCAGCCTCGTCACCACGCTGATGGGTGGCGGCCTTGCAGTCGCGCAGGGTATCATTGCCCCTTCACCCAGCGCCTGGGTGCTGGTGGTGCTGGCGGCTCTGGCCATAAGCGGGGCCAATCTTGGCTTGATCACCGGCAGCCGCAAGGCCGATATCGGGGCCATTGCACCGCTGCGCTACATTGGCATGCCCCTGGCGCTGCTGTCGGGCTGGCTGATCTGGAACAACATTCCCAATCTCGCCGCGATGATCGGTATCACGCTGATTGTCGGCTCAGGCCTCTATGCCCTCCACCGCGAGCGGCTCAGGGCCTGACAAACCTGTCAGGACTGCCTCGCGACCGATCAGCCGCGCGAGTTGGCGCAGGCGTCCCGCCAGCCGATCCGAGCCCAGCGGCGCGAATTTCGGCGGCAGACTAAGCGTGAGCTGCGTGCGCGAGCAGGTCATCGGCACTTGCGGCAAAATCCCCGCCATGGCGGTCGAGACAATATAGGCCACCCGCAAGGCCGCCCCCAGCAGCCGGGCCCGGTCAAGCAGGCGCGCGCTGGCCAGTGCCCGGAGCTGCGGGCTGACATCGGCATCAATGCCCTCGTGGCGGAACGCCGAAACCAGCGCCAGAAAGGCCCGCCCCGCGTGATCAATTCCTGAAAATGACGCATGAGCAATGAGATTCATGCTCTGCTCACCGCGATAATCAGGATGGGCACGCCAGCCAATATCGGCCAGCAGGCAGGAAGCATGACGCAGCCTGACCTCTTCAACCGTTTCCTCAAGGTGGCTGGTGCGGATGAATTCGTCCGTCCAGGCGCAGAGATCGAAGCCATGCGCGGGATCACGGGCCCGCAGCCGGTTCAAATCCGCCGCGGCCAGCAACAGAGGGTCCTGGCGGCGTTCCTCCTCGCTGATCTGGCTGAACAGCAGCCCCTCGCGCACACCCGCTGCCGAAAGCACAATATCGCGCGGGTTGGCGATGCGGATGATTTCATCCAGCACAATCGCACCATAGGCCAGCAGCGGACGCCGCGATGTCGCCACCGCGCCGATCGACATCAGCGCGTCGCTGTCAACCCGCTCGATCAGGCTGGTGAAATCCAGAGCGTCACGCGCCGGGATCACATAATTATGCATCACCTTCAGCGGATAATTACGCTGGCGCATATGCAGCTTGGCGAGTGCCCGCCACGTGCCGCCCACCGCATAAAATGAGCGGTTATTGAGCTTTTTCAGTAATTTGACGCTTGTGAGCGCATCGCGCGCAATTTTCACCGCAGCCTTGGCCGAGCCTTTGGAGGCATCGGCCAGCGCAAGGCCACCCAGCGGCAGGCTGACCCCCTTGCCGGGACGATCCAGTTTGACATTCACGAGTTCAAGCGAGCCGCCGCCAAGATCACCGGCAACACCATCAGCTTCATGAATGCCAGAAATCACGCCGAGCGCCGACATGCGCGCTTCCTCGATGCCCGAAAGCAGTCGAATCGGGCAGCCAATGGCCGCCTCAGCCAGAATCAGAAATTCAGCGCCATTCCTCGCGTCACGCACGGCGGCCGTTGCCAGCACATGCAACGAGGCGACGTGCATGTTTTCAGTCAAAACCCGAAAGCGCGCCAGCGCCTGCAAAGCCTTGCGCATCGCATCGGCGGGCAATTGTCCGCTGGTCACGACACCGCGCCCAAGGCCACACAAGACCTTTTCATTAAAAATCGGCGTCGGCGCGCGCGATAGCGCATCATAGGCGACGAGGCGCACGGAATTTGAGCCGATGTCGACAATCGCCACCGGTTGATGCGCCGCCAAATTGGCAGATTCGGGCCAGCCTTTGGTCAAATTTACAAATCCTCTAAAGCACTTTCTTCTGGCGCTTATACAAAATCTGCGGGCTGGAGTCTTTCAGCGCCTTGCCGCGCCCTGAAAGGCTGGGATTGGTCATGAAATATTCATGGGCATTGAACAAGGCCTCGCCCGGCGCTGGTTCAATGCGTCGGCTGGAGCCATCAGGCAGGACGCTGTAGCTCTGCAGATTGTCGATCATGTTGGCGACCATGATCTGATCCAGCACCTGCTCGTGCACGGTCGGGTTGAGGATGGGCAGCAGCACTTCCACGCGGCGCTCAAGATTGCGCGGCATCAGATCGGCTGATGAAATATAAACATGCGCCTTGGCATGGGGCAGCCCAAACCCGTTGCCAAAGCAATAAATGCGGGCATGTTCCAGAAAGCGCCCAACGATGGATTTAACCCTGATATTATCCGACAGGCCGGGCACACCGGGCCGCAGGCAGCAAATGCCACGCACGACAAAATCAATCTCGACGCCAGCCTGGCTCGCCTGATAGAGCGCATCAATGATGGTGGGATCGACCAGGGCGTTGCATTTGCCCCAGATCGCCGCGGGCTTGCCAGCCCGCGCAAAGGCGATTTCCGCTTCAATTTCGTCGATCAGTCGCCGCTTCAGCGACATCGGCGAAACAGCCAGCAGTTCCAGCCCCTGCGGCTCGGCGTAACCGGTGATGAAATTGAAGAGGCGGCTGACATCGCGGCCAATCGCCGGATCGGCGGTAAAAAACGAAATGTCGGTGTAGGTCTTGGCGGTCTGGGGA
>DAICZI010000182.1 GCA_027311205.1 Beijerinckiaceae bacterium
TTTCAGGCCCCGTGACGCGCAATTGACCGGGCCCGCAGCCAGCAAAGCGCGCCCCTCGGCCACGCCGGGCATATTGTGAAAGGCAAAGGACATGTCAGGCCGGATGGCGGCGAATTTCGCATCGGCGATCACCGCACCCGCGCCATGGCCGGTTTCTTCCGCCGGCTGAAACATCAGCACAAGCCGCCCGCGCTGCGGACGATCCCGGCCAAACCCGCGCGCCAGTGCCGCCAGCGTCGCCATGTGGCCATCGTGGCCGCAAAGATGGCCGATGCCCGGATGTTGCGACCGGTAGGCCATTGTGCCCGTCTCGGCAATCGGCAAAGCGTCGAGTTCCGCGCGCAACAGCACCGTCGGCCCCGGTTCATGACCCTCATAGACCATTGCGACGCCGTGACCGCCAAGACCTTCGATCACATGATCGGGTCTGGTTGGCGCGAGAAACGCGCAGACCTCGCGGGCAGTGGCCCGCTCGCACCCGGAGAGTTCCGGCACGGCATGCAAGTGCCGGCGCCAGGCGGTGATTTCAGCGATGTCTTGATCGGACAGAAACATGGTGCGCCCCGGCATGGCTGGCGTCAGATCCGCCCTTCATGCAGGCAGGCACGACCCCTCGTCAACCGCCGAGGCCTGGCGCGGGCCCTGCGGCGATCACGGGACATGCGGCCCACGCTGCATTGTGCCGCCATTTCAAGCCGTCAGCAGGTTGGACGCGGCAAATCATCGAGGCAAAGGCACGAATTTCTGTGTTATCAACCCATAGTGAAGGAGCCCGGCATGACCCTTGATCAGTTGCGCGTGTTCGTTGCGGTGGCGCAGCGCGAGCATATCACCCGCGCCGCCGAAGCGTTGAACATGACCCAATCGGCTGTTTCGGCAGCGGTTTCATCACTGGAACGCGAATATGGCACCAAATTCTTCCACAGAATCGGGCGCGGGATTGTCCTGACCGAAGGCGGCAGGTTGTTCTTTGACGAGGCGCGCGCCATTCTTGCCCGGGTCGAGGCGACTCATCTGGCCATGCGGGAGTTTGTCGGTCTTGCCCGAGGGCGGCTGGGGATCATGGCCAGCCACACCATTGCCAGTTACCTTCTGCCCGGCCTGCTGGTCGATTTCAGGCGCGCCTATCCCGGCGTCCATCTGGCCGTGTCGGTTGGCAATTCCGAGCATGTCAAGTCCGCGATCCTTGATGGCACGATTGAGCTCGGCTTTACCGAAGGACCGCAAAGCGATGTCGCCGACCCCGAATTGGCCTTCGAGATCGTCGCGCACGATCCGCTGGCCTTGATCGTCGCCCCGCAACATCCCTGGGCAGCCGTGACGCGCCTTACGGCGCCGGAACTGGCTCGCGGCCAATGGGTTGTGCGCGAGGATGGCTCTGGAACCCGCGCCTCCTTCTTCAATATTCTCGATGAATTTGGGATATCGAGGCAAAAAATTGAAATCGCCATTGAATTGCCCTCCAATCACGCAGTGCTTGCCGCTGTCGCGGCCGGTGCGGGGCCAGCCATCCTGTCAGGGCGCGTCTGTCAGGCAGCCATCACGGCGGGCACGATTGTCAGGATACCGGTCGCATTGCGCCCGCGCGCGTTTTACGCTGTCCAGCACATGGATCGTTACCGCTCCAGGGCCGTCGCCGCGTTTCTTGAAATCATCAGAAACCATGCCGTGGACGCCGCCGCCGTGCCGGAGCCAAGCGCAAAAACGCAGGTTGCGATGCCGCGCTCAAGGACGGCACACAAGCGCGGATCGGCACGGAAAATCGGAAAAATCTTGCGTTGAGGGCTGGCGTGCGCTTCGCGCAAACGAGGGCCCGCGCGGAGCCTTGCTGAAAAGATGGCGCAGAGGAGCGACGATGTGGTTGGGAGCTTCTCGAAAACCGTTCAAGGTTCAACCGGCTTGGAACAGCCAGTTTCAGGAACGCCGGACGGTTGCCAGCGGCAAGAACAGGGCAAGTGACGAGTCTGGCAGGGCAATGAATCCGTGATGCCGGTAGAAAGCTGCTGCCGCCTCGTTCTTGGCGTCCACCATCAGCGCGAAGGCGGCAATCTCCGAACGGGCAGCACGGTCGAGCGCATCGGCCAGCAGCGCACCGCCAAGACCTTGCCGCTTGAATGCCGGATCGACGGCCAGGCGACCCATGCGAACGGTGGGCACGACCGGATAGCGCGGCAGCTTCTTGCCGGTGCTGGCCGGAAGATCGGCCAGCAGCAGGCTTGCTGATGCCAAGGTGTAGTAGCCAGCGATGCGCTGCGCGTCTGCCGAGGCCACGAAACAGGCGGCTACGCGGCGGCGAATGTCCTGGGTGACTTGCTCGCGAAGATAGCGGTTCAACGGCTCCGAATCACTGCGGAAGCCATCGCGGTCATGTGCTGCATCGAGCGGCGCGAGCTGGAACGGCTCTCTGCTCATTCAGTGCGCAAGAGTTTGCTGCGACGGGCAAAGGCACGTTCCAGGGCCGGGGACGGCGGCGGCGGCGACAGCAGCGCCTGTGCAAAGCACTCTTGATCGGCCAGCGACAGGCGGATGACTTCGGCCTGCTCGATGGCCCGTTGCGCGGCGTCCTGGACGGCAGCGACCACGAAATCGGTCATGGTGCGGCCTTGAAGTTCGGCGGCGCGCTTGAGCATCGAACGCAGATCGGAACTGATGCGGGCTTCGAGACGGGCGGTAGAATTCGCGACGGGCATGATTTTGCATCTCCTGATGCAGGAATACGGCAAATTGCCGTACAACACAAAGCGGATTTTTCAGCGGTTCCGGCCTGGCGTCCGATTCTTCCAGTTTCTGACTCGGCCCCAACGTCGCCATACCACGGCCCGAGGCACGCTCGTGCCAGCTATCATCGTTACAAACGATGAGTTAGTTCAATTGCACGAATCTGGACGATTGAAGGATCTGCTTTCACTATAGCGCACATGATGACGCACTGGTGCTTTTTGGCGCCGCCGCAACACGATGTGGAAACCCCGAAAATGACCCAGACCCGCTCCAGCAAGCTCACGGCCCCGCGTCAGGTCGGCCCCTGGCTCAATATTATTCAGCAGTTCACGCCGAACTGGTTTGCCGCCACCATGGGCACGGGCATTTTCGCGCTTGATCTCAACCAGTTGCCAGGCGGCGGCGCTTTCGCTCATCAGCTTTCCACTGATCTTTGGCTTCTTAATATCGGCCTGTTCGCTCTGTTTACAGGGCTCTACACGCTTCGCTGGATCTTGTTCCCGCAGCTGGCCAAGCGAGTCTTTGGCCATGCAGTCATGTCAATGTTCTTTGGCACCATCCCGATGGGGCTGGCGACGATCATCAATGGGTTCGTGGCTTTTGGTCTGCCGATGATGGGACATGCCGCCATCACCATCGCCCTTTCATTATGGTGGGTGGATGTTGTTCTCTCGGTCATCATCGGCATCGGCGTACCCTTCCTGATGTTCACCCGGCAGGATCATGTCATGGAGAACATGACCGCTGTCTGGCTTTTGCCGGTGGTTGCCGCCGAGGTGGCGGCGGTCAGCGGTGCGCAGATTATCCCCCATCTTGCCAACCCGCAGTCGGCTATGCATATCGAAGTGATCAGCTACGCGCTTTGGGCGTTTTCGGTGCCGGTGGCGCTGAGCATCGTGGTGATCCTGCTGCTCCGCCTGGTGCTGCATCGGTTGCCGCATAGCGATCTGGCACCCTCCTGATGGCTGACGCTGGGCCCGATCGGCACTGGCGCGCTGGGCCTGATGCTGCTGGGTGCCGATGCCCACCAGGCGCTGGCCCCGCTGCATATCGCCGGATTGGGCGCAGTCGCACGCGGCGTCGGTCTCCTTGGTGGCTTGATGCTTTGGGGTTATGGCCTCTGGTGGCTGGCTTTTGCGGTCATGGCGACGGTGCGCTATCTGCGCGGCGGCATGGCGTTCAATCTGGGCTGGTGGGGCTTCACCTTTCCGCTCGGTGTATATACCGCGGCCACTTATACGCTGGCCGCCCAGACCAACCTTGAGATATTTCGCATTGCGGCGACCTTCCTGACCCTGTGCCTAGGTGCCTTCTGGGTCATCGTCGCAAGCCGCACCTTGCGCGGAGCGCTCAGCCAATCGTTGTTTGTCTCCCCGTGCTTGTTGCGCGGCGCCATTCCCGGCGACGCTGAGGTGCTGCATGAGGTGCTGGCCTCTGACATGGTGTGAGCGATCAGGCACCCGCCTCAACGGTGCGCTGTGGCGCGGGTGCTGAATCAGCCAGATTATCCAGGGCCAGGGCATCGAGGCGCTGCTTCAGCGCGGCGCGCAGTTGCGACGGATCGGGCAGGGCATCGGCAGGCGATGGGACCTCCTGATCCAGCGCATTGATATCGCGCAGGATTTTGGTGAGGGCGGCCATATCGCGCAAGCGCTCGGCGGTGGGGGCGGCAATATGGCCTTCAATGAGCGCCAGCAGCTTTTCGGCCTGCAGGCGCAGGCGGCCCTGCATGTCGACCACCCGGCCATGGCCCGGCCGTTGCCACCCCTCCGCCACGACATAACGCCCAAGGCTGCGGGCCGAAATCCCGCTATGCCGGGCGATTTCATTCAGCGAAATCCACTCGGTTTCATAAAGCCCCCGCGCTTCGGCACGGCTTTCTGGTTCCATCGAAAAAGACAGCATGGAATAGTTCCTTGTTTTGGGATAGATAGGAATTTATTCCGATGATGACATGGGGGAGGGTTGCGCTTGCATGTCAAGCGGTGCGAGTTGAAGATCAACCGCCCGAGTCCGTTGGTCGTCAGA
>DAICZI010000183.1 GCA_027311205.1 Beijerinckiaceae bacterium
GTTTCATGTCGCGACCAATCCGGCGCTGCTGCCCGAGGCCACGGAATCAGCGCGCCCATGTGCCAGCGCGAGGTAATCCAGCGAGCGCATTTCAGCGAGGCGCGACACGGTGCGGGCAAATTCAAAGGCCTCAGCGCCATTGGTTCCCTGATAAATTTCAGGCGGCTCTGTCGCCGCTGAAGCTGCGAGTTTGACATGGGCGTCGTAGAGCGTGTCGACCAACAGGATGAAGCGCCGCGCCGCATTGCGGTTGGCGGCCTCAAGGCGCGGCACATTGTCGATAATCAGGCTGTGGAATTCGTGCGCCAACGCCAGATAATCGGCGGGGCCAAGCGCGGCCTCGCACAGTGCCGCAAAGTCAAAGCGTGCCACCGGCCCTGCGGCCAGGGGCACATGCAATTTGCGCCCGAGGACATCGAGATCGCGTGGCCCTGCCTGCATGCCCGCCGCCAAATCGGCAAACAGCCGGTCGAGCGCCGCTCTGGCACTTGCGTCGGAGGGGACGATCCAGATATTGGCGGCCGACAGGCGTTGCAGCCGGAAATCGCGCGCGGCATCGAGCTGCAACACATCCATGTGGGCTTCGATCTGGGTGATGAAGGGCAAAAACAGCACGCGGTTGAGGCCGTCGCGGTAAAGGTCCTGCGGGGGCACATTTGACGTGGCGACCACCACCACGCCCCGCTCGAACAAAGCGGCAAACAGGCGGCTCAATATCATCGCATCGGCGATGTCGGTGACGGCAAATTCATCAAAACATAAGAGGCACGCGCTCGCCGCCAGCGCATTGGCTACCGGCTTGATCGGATCATCGCCTTTGACCTCACCGCGCAGGCGCGCCTGCCGCCATGCGTGGACGCGGGCATGAACTTCGGCCATGAAGGCGTGAAAATGCACGCGACGCTTGGATTTAAGGGGAACTGTTTCGAAAAACAGGTCCATCAGCATGGTTTTGCCACGCCCGACCGCGCCCCAGATATAGCAACCGCGTGGAAGCTCCAAACTGGCGGCCCGCAGCCCCAAAAAGCCCAGCAGTGGTCGCCTTTGCGCGCGCCGTTCGTCGCGCAATTGCGCAACAAGTGCATCAAGGCGCTGCGCCACCCCAGCCTGCGCCGGATCGACGGTCAGCACACCAGCAGCGACCCGCATCTGGAGCGTAGCGGCGATGCCGCCGACGGGCGCTGCGGCTTCAACCACGCTTGGGAGGGGCACGGGTCAGCATATCGTAGGGGGCTTTCCATCCCGGGACGGCTTTCAGCTTCGCGAGCCAGGCTCCGATGGCCGGATAGTCATGCCAGTCGATGCCATAGTCCTCCGGCATGTACAAATAGGCACAGAGCGAAAAATCGGCGATGGTCAAGCGCTCTGCCACAATAAAACTGCGGGTTTCGAGGTGCCTTTCGACAACGCCCAGGGCATTGGTGACGCGCTGGCGCAAAAAGCCGGTGACTGGCGTTTCGCCGCTTTTGGACATCGCCACCATAAAGCGCAGCGTGCCGATCAGCCCGTTGAGCTTGTGGTTGTCAAACAGCATCCAGCTCAGAATTTCCAGTTTTTCATCCTCGGTTGCGCCCTCGAATTTGCCGGTGAGTCTGGCCAGATAGGTCAGTATCACGCCCGATTGCGCCAGCTTTTTCTTGCCATGCACCAGCACCGGAGCCTCGCCCATTTCATTGATTTCAGATCGAAATTCGGGCGTTCGGGTTTCGCCATTGAAGAAATCGACCGGGCGCTGTGCCCAATCCAGCCCACAGGCATTGAGCATGAAAGCGACACGGTAGCACGGCCCGGATTCGCCAAAACCATAGAGTTCGAAGTCTGCCATCTGTTTCCGCCTGATTGTTGAGCGCCTAAGCTTGTGGCAAAGACACAGCAAAGGTCAAGTATCAAGGAGGCGCGGGTGGCCAAGGCGATTATCGGCATTATCGGCGGCTCGGGGCTTTATCACCTCGCCGGGCTGACCCATGTCCGAAGCGAACCCATCGCCACACCTTTTGGCACGCCCTCGGACGAGCTGCACTTTGGCCAGCTTGCCGGGCATGACATTGTGTTTTTGCCCCGGCACGGGCGCGGACACCTTTTGTCGCCCTCCGGTATCAATTACCGCGCCAACATTGATGCCCTGAAGCGCGTTGGTGTCACCGACCTCATCTCGGTTTCGGCCTGCGGCTCGTTTCGCGAGGATTTGCCACCAGGGCATTTCGTGCTTGTTGACCAGTTCATCGACCGCACCTTTCGACGCGAGACCTCGTTTTTTGGCAACGGCTGCGTTGCCCATGTCTCGATGGCCCATCCGGTGGCGCCGCGCCTTGCCACCCGCCTCGCCGAGGCGGCTGAGGCGCTGCACATGCCGGTGCAGCGCGGCGGCACTTATGTTTGCATCGAGGGGCCGCAGTTCTCCACACGCGCCGAATCACTCGCCTATAAGGCGCAGGGCTGTGACGTGATTGGCATGACCGCGATGCCGGAGGCCAGGCTCGCCCGTGAGGCAGAAATTTCCTATGCCACGATCGCCATGGTCACGGATTTCGATTGCTGGCACGAGGACCACGACCATGTTGATGTCGCTTCGGTGGTTCGGGTGGTGCAAGACAATGCCGCGCGGGTTTCAGCCTTGCTGGAACGCGTGATCGCCGATCATCCCGATGAGCATGAAGCGTGCCCCGTCGGTTCGGATCGGGCGCTGGAGGGTGCCGTCATGACCGCACCGCCATGGCGCGACGTGAACCTGCTGCAAAAGCTTGATGCCATCATGGCGCGACTGAACGCAAAATAGCTTCGTTCAAACTGTCGCAGCCGAGCCGCTTCCAGATTGTGGCGCAATCATGTATAAGCGCCCTCCAGTTGCTGGGGCGAGCCGCGATGAGTGGTGGCGCCGTGGCTGTGCGAGTCTCCGTTCATGTCGAAAAATCTGGTGCAGGAACCGCCGAGCGCGGGTGCCTCCAACGGGCATGCCTCCATAGCACCTGAAATCCACGGCGCAGGCCTGGCTGCTTTGGCGCTCGGCTCCATAGGCGTTGTGTTTGGCGATATTGGTACAAGCCCGCTCTATGCCCTGCAAACCTCGCTGGGCCACATTTCCCACGCAGCGATGAATCCACAGGATGTTGTCGGCATTGTCTCGCTGCTGCTCTGGGCGCTGTTTTTTACTGTTACAGCGAAATATGTGCTGTTTTTGATGCGGGCCGACAACAAGGGCGAGGGCGGCACCCTGTCTTTGATGGCACTGGCGCAGAACGCCTTTGGCCGCCGCACGCAGTTTATCTTTTTGCTTGGTGTCGCCGGCGCAGCCCTGTTCTTTGGCGACGCCATGATCACGCCGGCCATTTCGGTGCTGTCAGCGGTCGAGGGCATGTCGCTGGTAACCCCGGTGCTCAATGATTTCGAAGTCCCGATCACCGTTGTCATTCTCATCAGCCTGTTTTGGATGCAAAGCCGTGGCACCGCCAAGGTTGCCTCGTATTTCGGGCCGATCATGTTGGTTTTCTTCACGCTGATTGCCGTCCTTGGCGTGATGCATATTCCGGATGATTGGCGCATCCTTGAGGCCTTCAGCCCGCTTCCAGGGGTTCAATTCCTGTTTGGCAACGGCTTGCTGGGGTTCCTGGTGCTGGGCTCGGTGTTTCTGGGTGTGACCGGGGCCGAAGCGCTCTACGCCGATATGGGCCATTTTGGCCGCAAGCCGATCCAGCTTTCGTGGCTGTTGTTCGTGCTGCCTGCCCTGATGCTGAATTATCTTGGTCAGGGCGCGATGGTCATGGCCTATCCAGAGCGGGTCAAAAACCCGTTCTTCCTCTTGGCTCCGCCTTGGCTGCTGCTGCCGCTGGTCCTGCTGTCCACCATTGCCACGGTCATCGCCAGCCAGGCGGTCATCACGGGCGCGTTCTCGCTGACGCGTCAGGCGATCCAGCTCGGCCTGTTGCCGCGCATGGACATCCAGCACACGTCTGAGACCCAGGAAGGGCAGATCTACATTCCACGAATCAACCGGATGTTGCTGATCGGCGTGCTGGCGCTGGTGTTCTTGTTCCGCAATTCGACCGCGCTGGCGTCTGCCTATGGCATAGCCGTCACCGGCACCATGGTGGTGACAACCACGCTGGCCTTTGTCGTCGTGCGCTACAAGTGGAAATGGTCGCTTGGCCTGTCGGTATTGGTCATCGCAGGGTTCCTGTCGATTGACCTGTCATTCCTCGCAGCCAACCTGCTCAAGATCGTAGATGGCGGCTATGTGCCCCTGTCCATCGCCCTGGTGATGATGATGTTGATGTGGACATGGATGCGCGGCTCCGCGCTGCTGGTGGCGCGCACCAAACGCGATTCGATTCCCATCCGCGAGTTGATCGCCATGCTGGCAAAGAGCAAGCCGACGCGCGTATCCGGCACGGCAATTTTTCTGACCAGCGACACCAGCGTCGCGCCCTCCGCCCTGATGCACAATCTCAAGCATAACAAGGTGTTGCATGAGCGGGTGCTGATCATGTCGGTGAAGACCGAAGATGTGCCGAAAGTCAGCCCCTCCAACCGCTTCGAGATTGAGAAGCTTTCGGAGGATTTCTCCCGGATCACGCTGCATTACGGCTTTATGGAAAGCCCGCGCATTCCGCTGGCGCTGGCGCAGTTGCGCAAGTCCGGCATGAAGTTCGATATCATGACCACATCGTTTTTCCTCGGCAAACGCACGATCAAGCCCGCCATCAACTCCGATATGCCGAAGTGGCAGGACAACGTTTTCATC
>DAICZI010000184.1 GCA_027311205.1 Beijerinckiaceae bacterium
CATTCTCGCTGGGCCATGGTGCGGACAGGTGCTGGCCGACCTTGGCGCCGATGTGGTCAAGGTTGAGCGCTCAGGTCTTGGCGATGACACCCGGGCCTGGGGCCCTCCCTTCATGGCGGGGCCAAACGACGAGCAACTCGAAGCCGCCTATTTTCATGGCTGCAATCGCGGCAAGCGCAGCATCGTGGCCGATTTTGAAACGCCCGAAGGCCAGGCTCTGGTCCGCCATCTCGCCAGCCATGCCGATGTCGTGCTGGAGAATTTCAAGGCGGGAGGCCTGAAAAAATACGGCCTTGATGCCGAGAGCCTGCGCGCCGCCAATCCGCGCCTGATTTATGCCTCGATCACCGGCTTTGGCCAGACCGGCCCCGATGCGCCACGCGCTGGCTATGATTTTCTCATCCAGGGACTCGGCGGTGCCATGTCGATGACCGGTGAGCCCGATGGCGCTCCCATGAAATCAGGCATTGCCATCAGCGATATTCTCACCGGACTTTATGCCGCCAATGCCATTCAGGCAGCGCTGCTGCGACGCGCCCGCACCGGCGAGGGCGCGACGATTGATTGCGCGCTTCTTGATACGCAGGTCAGCGTGCTCGGCTATCAGGCGATGAATTATTTTGTTTCCGGCGTCGAACCCGCCCGCTATGGCAACGGCCATCCCAACATCGTGCCCTATGATGTCCTGCCCAGCCGCGACGGCAATTTTCTCATTGCTTGCGGCAATGATGCCCAGTTTCGCAAGCTGGTTGGCGCCCTGGGCGCGCCGGAACTAGCTGATGATCCAGTGTTTGCCACCAATGCGGCGCGCGTCACCAACCGGGCTAAAGTCATGGGGCGACTGCAAGAACTGACGCGCCCGATGGCGCGCGATCCTCTGCTGGCAGAGCTTGAAGCGCTGGGCGTTCCGGCCGGTGCGGTCAACAAGACGTCCGAGGTTTTCGCCAACCCGCAGGTGGCCCATCGCCAGATGCGACTTGATCTGGCCAACCCGCGCCTCAAGGGCGGCACCTCGCCCGGCCTGCGTTCAGCCTTTGTGATTGATGGTCATCACGGTGCCGCGCCTCTGCCCGCCCCCGGCCTTGGCGAACACCAGGCGGAAGTGCTGGGCGATCCGGCCTGGGGCGGCAAAGCCTGAAAGCCTCGCCCTTCAGGGCGAAGCCATGAACCGCGCCCGCTGACGCACCGTCATGACGCCCAGCAGCGCCAGCGCCAGGATGACGGGCGGAAACACCGTCTTGTTGACCATGGCCCAGCCATAGGCCGCCAGCACTTGCCCGGACGAGAACGAACCCAGTGCCATGGTGCCGAAAATCAGGAAATCATTGAAGGACTGCACTTTGTTGCGCTCGGCGGGCGTGTGGGTTTCAACCACCATGGCTGACGCCCCGATAAAGCCGAAATTCCAGCCGGCTCCAAGCAGGATCAGGCCCAGCGTGAACTGCGTGATGGCGATGCCCGAGAGATCAGCCAGCGCGGCAGCGCCAATCATGGCGAGGCCAACGGCAACAATGGTGCGCGCGCCAAACCGGGTGATCAGCGCCCCGGTGAGAAAGCTTGGCAGATACATCGCCATGATGTGCCACTGAATGACATTATTGGAACTGCCGGGCGCAAAGCCGCAAAGCTTCATGGCGAGCGGTGCCGAGGTCATCACCAGATTCATCAGCACGTAGGATGTCACGCCGCAAAACGCCGCCAGCATGAAGGCCGGTTGCAGGATGATGGTCGTGAGCGGACGCGCCCCGGCGTGCGCCTCAGGGGCGGGACGCGGCAGATCGACAAAGCTCACTACTCCCATGGCCAGCAGCGCCACGATGGCCTGTCCGAGATAGGTCGCCACAAAAAGATGCAGCGGCACCAGACCCATGGTCAGCGTAACGAGTTGCGGGCCGAGCACAGCGGCAAAAATGCCGCCGGTAAGCACCGTTGAAATGGCGCGGGCGCGCTTTTCTGGAGCCAGGCCATCGGTCGCCGCAAAGCGGTAGGTCTGGATGACGGCGGCATAGATACCGCCAAGGAACAAGGCAAAGCAATAGATCGCAAAGTTGCCTTGCCAAATGGCGGCAGCACCGATCAGGCCGCACGCCATCCCCAGGCCGGTGCCGATGACAAAAGTGGCCCGACGTCCAAACCGCCGCGCAAAGCTCCCGGATGGCAAGGTCGCCGCCGCCGTGCCGATGACGAACAGCGTGATCGGCAAGGTCGCCAGCCCGCGGGATGGGGCCAGTTCCACACCGACAATCGAGCCGGTAGCGTAAACTAGCGCCGAATTGCCACCAGCCAACGCCGTGGCCCCAGCCAGCAGCCAGACATTGAGGCGCGACTGCGCAGCGGCAGCGGGTGGACTGGACGAGAGCGCAGACATGACGGCCTATTTGGAGAGAGTGACGTGATCCGTCATATGATCAAGCCACCCGCTATGCAATCAACCCCCAACCCGCGCCTGTCAGTTTGCGTCTCAGTAGCAGCGCCGCACCACGTGGCGGTAGCCATGGCGATAATAGACGTGAACATGGCAGCGCCGAACGTGGTAATACCGATAGTGATAGACCGGACGGCGGTAATAATAATAATGAGGATGAGTATAATAGCATCCACGCCAGGGGGTGCAGACCAGGCGGGCTTTCACGACATCCTTGTTGACCGATTGAGTTTGCACTGCCTGGGCGGCAGCAACAGGGGGCATGGCGATGGCTGGCGTGCTGGCAAAGCCCAGCCAGGCCGCCATGATCGCCACGACAAGACCTTTCAATGCGTTTTTCATCGGAGCCTCCACCTTCGCTCGAGCTTGACGCTTCAGCCCGTTGCGGCTTGCCGCTGCGCCATTTGGGGCCACATGGGTCGCGCAATCGGCATCGCCAGAACACAACTATAGTATGAACAGACCGTCCGCAAGCGTCATCGCAAGACTTCACCTCAAGTCATTCAACTTTCAGACTTTGCCCCCACCGCGATGGCAATGAGGACTTGGGCGAGGGGAGCATCAATGCATAGCTTGAAACCATCGAAGCCGATGAAATCGCCAGGTGCGTGATTCCGCCATGAGAAATGCGGCCAAATGTCCGGGCTCAAAAAAACTGGGCCGGCTGCATGGATTTCACCACATTTCTGCGTCATGCAGGAGCGACGTCGTCCCACGCCAAGGCCCCAACAGACTCACGAGGCATCATGCGCTCTTTTTCCCGTCCCTTTCTTGCATTGCTGGCAAGCCTGGCTTTGTTTCACGGTATCGCCGCGCGCGCCGATGATCTCCTGCCACCGCCCAAAGACCCGGATCTCACCATGGGCGCGCTGTTGCGTGATCCGGCGACGCCGACGGGCGGCAATCCGAAAGGCGATGTCACGATTGTCGAGTTTTTCGATTACAACTGCCCGTTCTGCATGAAATCCGCCCCCGTGCTGCAAAAGTTGCTGAAACAGGATCATGGCATCAGGATGGTCTATAAAGACTGGCCGATTTTTGGGCCGGTCTCCAAATATGCCGCCGAAGTGGCGCTGGCTGCCAAATGGCAGGGCGATTACCAGGTTGTGCATGATGCGCTGCTCGCCACCGGCAAGCGCAAAATCAGCCGCGATCAGGTGCTGGCCATCGCCGCGACAACGCCGGTTGACATGGCAAGGCTCAAATCCGATCTCGTGGCACACAGGGCCGACATCGCCGCCATCATGGCCCGCACCTCCAAACAGGCAGACCGGATGCACCTGCCCGGCACGCCGATTTTTCTCGTCGGGCCGCTCTTGGTCAATCAAGCTCTCGATTTGAAAGGGTTCAAGGCCGCCGTGGCCCAGGCGCGGGCCAAGATCAAGCCATAGCTCAAGGCTCCGTCATTGCGAGCGGAGCGCCGCAACCCTGAGGTTTCCGGAAACCTGTGGGTTGCCTCATGGCTGCGCTCCTCGCACTAACCGATGATGGATCGCTTCGCCCGGCTTCACCTGAAGGCAGCGTGAATTAGAGGTGCTATTACTGCGCGTCCTCAAACCACGTGCGGCCATCGCGCTCGATCAAAGCGATGGAGGCGGAAGGGCCCCACGAGCCGGCCGTATAGGGCTTCGGCGTCTCGCGGTTTGTCGCCCAGGCAGCAAGGATCGGGTCGATCCATCGCCAGGCGGCGGCGAGTTCGTCGCGGCGCATGAACAGGGTCTGGTCACCGCGCATCACATCCATCAACAGGCGCTCATAGGCATCCGGATTGCGCCCGCCGAACGTGCCGGCAAAGGTCATGTCGAGCGGGATTTGCCGCAGCCGCATACCACCGGGGCCAGGATCCTTGATCATGGTCAGCAAGGTCACGCCCTCATCGGGCTGCAACCTCATCACCAGCCGGTTGGGCAGAATTTGCCCGGCGCTTTCGGGAAAGATCGAATGGCTGATCTGCCGGAACGTGACGATGATCTCGGATTTGCGCTCGGCGAGCCGCTTTCCGGTGCGCAGAAAAAACGGTACGCCCGCCCAGCGCCAATTGGCGATTTCTGCCTTGATCGCCACAAAGGTCTCGGTGTCGCTCTCGGCTGTGCCCTTGGATTTGCCCTGCGCCACCGCCAGTTCATCGAGATAGCCCGGCACCGCGCCGCCAGCCGAAGCACCAGCCTTGTATTGCCCACGCACGGTGACCTGCGCCGCCGTTGTCGGCGTAATCGGCACGAGGCCTTTGAGAATTTTCAGCTTTTCGTCGCGCACCTCGTCGGCGCTGAAT
>DAICZI010000185.1 GCA_027311205.1 Beijerinckiaceae bacterium
GAAGCTCTCGGGCACCACGCCCTTGCGTGCCCGAGCGCCTGGCTTTGCCGGGCTTGTCGGTATCGTCGTGTCCCAGCAGGTTTCGGTCGCCAGCGCGAAGGCCATTTATGCACGCGTCGAGGCGCAATTTCCACGGGTGGAAGCGCGGGCGCTGCATGATGCCAGCGAGGCAGACCTGCGGGTTTGCGGCCTGTCCGCTCCGAAAATTCGCACTTTGAAAGCCTTGGCCGCCGCGCATCTGCTCCAGGGCCTCGACTTCGAAGATCTGGCCCGTCAGCCTGCCGAAGCGGCGCGCGATGCCCTGACCGCCATCAAGGGTATCGGGCCGTGGACGGCAGAAATCTTTCTGTTGTTTTGTGCGGGCCACCCCGACGCCTGGCCGGCGGGTGATCTGGCGCTGCAAGAAGGCGTGCGGCTGGCGCTGGCGCTGGAGACGCGCCCTGATGCCAAGGCGCTGGAAGCGTTGTCAGAGCGCTGGCGACCATGGCGCGGTGCGGCGGCGCGGCTGGTCTGGGCCTATTATGGTGCCGTCAAGCGCGGCGGCGCAGCCCTCGTGGTGGCAGGCGGCTGACATGCGAAAGCGGCTGACATGCGAAAGACTGTCATCGCATCGCCCTTGTGACATCAGGCGCTCATTCCACGCCCTTTGCTACCAGCGCCACGAGTTCGCGCATGATCGTGTTGAGCTCGAAGTTCTTTGGTGTGAAAATGGCGGCGACGCCGGCCTTGCGCAGATTGTCGGCGTCTTCTGGCGGGATGATGCCGCCGACCACCAGCGGCACGTGCGCCAAGCCGGCGGCCTTCAGGCGCGCCAGAGTGTCGAGCGCGAGGCCAACGTGCGAGCCCGAGAGGATCGACAGGCCGATGCAGTGAGCTTGCGTCGCCTTGGCGCGTGCCACCAATTCCTCCGGGGTCATGCGGATGCCTTCGTAAATCACTTCCATGCCGGCATCGCGGGCCCGCACGGCAATCTGTTCGGCACCGTTGGAATGGCCATCAAGCCCCGGCTTGCCGACCAGAAAGGTCAAGCGCCGCCCGAGTTTCATCGAAACGCGCTCGACCTCGGCGCGCACCGGATCAAGATCGCCATGCACCTGGCGGGCCAGCGCCGAGACCCCGGTTGGCGCGCGATATTCACCAAAGCAGCCGCGCAGGGTCGCGCCCCATTCGCCTGTCGTGACGCCGGCCTTGGCGGCGGCAATCGAGGGTGGCATGATGTTGTCGCCCGATTGCGCTGCGGCGCGCAAGGCCGCCAGTGCCTCCGAGACGGCCTGGGGATCACGCGCCGCGCGCCACGCGTTCAGCCTGGCAATTTGCTCGGCTTCGAGATGGGCAGGCACCACCATGATGGCATCCTCGCCCGCCGTCAGCGGTGAGGTGACGGTTTCGCGAAAGCGGTTGACGCCGACCACGATTTGCTCGCCGGTCTCAATGCCCTCGATCCGCGCGGTATTGCTCTCGACCAGGCGCGCCTTGAGCCAGCCGCTCTCGACCGCTGCCACGACGCCGCCCTCAGCATCAATCGCCGCTAGGTCGCTCAAGGCTGCAGCTTTCAGTTCCTCGACCTTGCGGGTGATTTCATGCGAGCCATCGAAAATATCGCCAAATTCGAGCAGGTCGGTCTCATAGGCCATGATCTGTTGCATGCGCAGCGACCATTGCTGATCGAACGGGCGCGGCAGGCCGAGCGCTTCGTTCCAGGCCGGAAGCTGCACGGCGCGGGCGCGGGCGTTTTTCGAGAGCACCACTGATAGCATCTCGATCAGGATGCGGCTGACGTTGTTTTCCGGCTGTTGCTCGGTGAGGCCCAGCGAATTGACCTGCACGCCATAGCGGAAACGCCGCAGCTTTTCGTCACTGATACCGAAGCGCTTGGCGGTGATATCGTCCCAAAGCTCCGTAAAGGCGCGCATTTTGCAGAGTTCGGTGACAAAGCGCATCCCGGCATTGACGAAAAACGAAATGCGCCCGACCACGTCGCCAAAGCCCTGTTCATCGACCTGGCCGGAGGCCTTGACGCTATCGAGAATGGCTATGGCAGTGGCTAGCGCGGTCGAGAGTTCCTGCACCGGCGTCGCGCCAGCCTCTTGCAAGTGATAGGAGCATACGTTGATCGGGTTCCATTTCGGCAATTCGCGCGTCGTGAAAACGATCAGATCGCGCGTCAGGCGCATCGAGGGTGCAGGCGGAAATACATAGGTGCCGCGCGACAGATATTCCTTGATGATGTCATTTTGTGTCGTGCCCTGCAGCGCGGCGCGCGGCGCGCCCTGCTCGTCGGCAGCGGCAATATACAGCGCCATCAGCCACGGCGCCGTGGCGTTGATGGTCATGGAAGTGTTCATTTCGGCAATCGGGATGGCGTCGAACAGCGTGCGCATGTCGCCGAGATGGCTGATCGGCACGCCCACCTTGCCGACTTCGCCGCGCGCCAGCACATGATCGCTGTCATAGCCGGTCTGGGTGGGCAGATCGAAGGCGACCGAAAGGCCGGTCTGGCCACGTGCGAGATTGCCGCGATAAAGCTTGTTGGATTCGGCTGCGGTGGAATGGCCCGCATAGGTGCGGAAAATCCAGGGGCGGTCGCGTGGCGCGCCGAGGTTTGCAGGCTGAACATTCATGGGCAATTGCATCCGGTTTGGTGCAATGATAACACTATGGTGCGCTGCATCAAAATAGCGAAAAGGCTAAGATGGTGGTGCCAACGGAGACCTGGCTATGGATCAAACTGGTGCGTCGCGCATTGTTACCGTCATTACTGGGGCGTCTGCTGGCATCGGTGCGGATCTCGCGCGTGTTTTTGCGCAAAAGGGCCATGATCTTGCGCTCGTGGCGCGCGATGCCAATAAACTCGCGGACCTTGCAGATGAACTGGGCCAGGTTGGCCGCCAGCGCCCGCTGATCATTCCGCTTGATCTCAGCCAGCACGGCGCGGCCGATGAGTTGTTGGCAAAGCTGGCGGCGGCAGGTGCGCGAGCGGATATTCTGGTCAACAACGCTGGTTATGGCCTTTTGGGCAAGGCGGCTGATCTTGATCGCAAGGCCCAGGTGGGGATGATTGATCTCAATATCCGGGCGCTGACCGATCTGACGCTGGCCTTCCTGCCGATGCTGCGGGCGGCCAAGGGCCGCTTGCTCAATGTCGCTTCCACGGCGGCTTTTGCCCCTGGGCCGGGCTTTGCCATTTATTACGCCACCAAGGCCTATGTTCTGTCCTTCAGCGAGGCCTTGTCGCATGAACTCAGGAGCGAAGTCTCGGTTACCGCGCTTTGCCCCGGCCCGACCGCCACCGAATTCCAGGGCCGTGCCGGTTTCGAGAAAAGCCCGAACATGAACAAGTTGCCGATGATGACGTCAAAAGCCGTGGCCCAGATTGGTTATGACGCGACCATGGCAGGCAAAAGGGTGGCTATTGCCGGGTTCAGCAATCAGGCCATGGCGATTGGCATGCGATTGTCGCCCCATTCCTTGCTTTTACCGATTTTGAGCAAGATCCAGGGTACGGCCCATTAGAACGTTTGAGGGGCCACGTTAGGCCAAGAGGGTCGCGCATGCTCGACAAGTCCGCACCAAAGTTACCGGTTCTCGTCATTCTGCATCAGGAACATTCCACCGCCGGGCGTATCGGTCGCCTGATCCAGGCGCGCGGCCATGCGCTTGACTTGCGCCGCCCGCGCTTTGGTGATGACCTGCCCTCAACCATGGCGAACCACGCCGGTGCGGTGATTTTCGGCGGGCCGATGAGCGCCAATGACGAGGAGGAATTCCTGCGCCGCGAGATCGACTGGATTGGCGTGCCGCTGAAAGAAAACAAGCCCTTTTTGGGCGTTTGCCTTGGCGCGCAGATGCTGACGCGGCATTTCGGTGGACGGGTCTACAAGGATCCCGATGGCCGGGCCGAGATTGGCTATTATGATATCAAAGCGCTGCCGGGTGCCGAGGCTCTGGCCGGCCACCTGCCAGACCATGTCTATCAATGGCATCGCGAGGGCTTTGATCTGCCGCGCGGGGCGCGGATGTTGGCGCGCGGCGAAATATTTGAGGTCCAGGCCTGCTGCATTGATCGGGCCTATGCCATCCAGTTTCATCCCGAAGTCACCTATGCCATGATCTGCCGCTGGACGACGCGCGCGGCTGACCGCATGGCCGCACCCGCTGCCCAGACGCGCGAGGAACATCTGGAAGGCTGGTTCCGCTATGACAGCGCCGTGGAGAGCTGGGCTCAGGATTTCGTGGGACGCTGGCTGGCCGCGTGACGCCGTGATGCGCGTCTGCTATGGCGCTGAACACTTCTCGCCGCTGAACACTTCTCGCCTAAGGGTCTGCCTTGATCAGCATCAGCATAAAGGGACTTTGCGTCGAGCGTTCGGAGCGGCGCGTTCTCGACGATCTGTCGTTTGACCTGAGCGGCGGCTCCGTCACGATGGTGACGGGGCCCAATGGCATTGGAAAATCGACGCTGCTGCGGGCGCTGGCGGGCTTGCTGCCGCTGGCGAGCGGTACGGTCGCAACCAGCGGTCTGGGCCCCGACGCCACGCTGGCTGAATCAAGCCATTACCTTGGCCATGCCGACGGGTTGAAAAACGCCCTCAGCGTTGATGAAAACCTGAGCTTTTGGGCGGCCATGCTCGGCGGTGGCGGACTTTCACCGCTAGCGGCGCTGGTCGAGGTCGGCCTG
>DAICZI010000186.1 GCA_027311205.1 Beijerinckiaceae bacterium
CGGGTCTTCTGATTCAATCAGTTGCAGTTCGGCAGTGCCGCCATTGAACAGGCGGGTAAACAATTCGCGGAAATGGCCGTTGACGCGGTCGAAGGCTTCTTGCAGCCGCTCACGCCCCTCGCGGTTGAGATTGCCGATCGCCTGGCGTAGCCGCCTGATGGCTTCGGTCAGTTCGGCGCGCTCGGCCTCCAAGGCGGCACGGGTCGCCTCGATTTCGTTGAGTTCAAGTTCAGCGCGCAGATTGACGACACCAAGCCTTTCGCGGTCGGCCCGCAGGCTTTGCAGTCTATCGGCCACCATATCCACTTCGGGTAGCGGCGCTCCGGGCTTCAAGCCGGCCAGCGCCCGCAATTCGTGCGGACCGCAATCCAGCGCGGCCCTTATGGTCGCGGCCAGTTCGCTGCGGCGCACCGCGTTCGCCTCATGCCCAGCGCTGGAACGCGCCGCGTGCTCCCGCGCTGAAGCCAGCCGGTCTTGCGCATCCCGGGCCGCTGCATCAAGCTTGCCATGGGCAATTTCGGCGCTGATCCGGGCGTCGCCTGCGCTTTGGCGTGCGGCCTCGGCATCATCAATCTGCATCATGAGCGCGCGGCGGCGGGCAAGCAGCGCGTCGGGCGCTTCCATCAGTGTTTCAAGTTCGCCGGCCAATGCCTGAGCACGGCTGATGAGATCCGCACTGCGCTGAGCGGCGGTCTCCTGCCTTTTGCGCCAATCGGCCAGATCCCGCGCCAGTGCGGCAAGCCGGGCGGCGCGGCCTTCCTTGACGCGACGCGCTTGCAGCAGCCGGGCCTGGGCCTCGCCAAGCTGGCGGCGGCTGGCACTGGCCCCTTCGCGGGCCTGCGTCAGTTGCGCTGCGGCGCGCACGGCTTCCGGCGCATGGGCGGCAAAGTCGGCCATGGCGGCTTGCGAAGCAGTGGCCGCCGCCACGGCATCGTTGAGCGCCCCCTCAAGTTGCTGCAAGCTTGCCGTCAGCACCGCAAGCCTGTTGTTGTAGGTGGCCAGACGCCGCTCGGCGTCGGCCAAGGCGCTGCGTGCGGCCTCAGCCGCTTTCAGCGCCGCGCGCTCGTCATTGCGGCATTGCGCCTCATGCTGGGCCGCCGCCGCCACCGCCGCGCTGGCCTTTTGCGCATGGGCGCGGAGCCCTGCCGCCTCGCCCTCAATGCCGCTGAGATCAAGGCGCAGTGCCGCCAGCCGGTTCATCTCCGCCAGGCGCCGCGCCGCCGCACCCGGCGCTGCCGCTGTGCGGGTCAATCCATCCCAGCGCCATAAATCACCCGCCAGGCTCACCAGTCTTTGTCCCGGTCGCAAGTGGGCGAGCACGGCAGGGGCCGCTTCCACCGTCACAATGCCAATCTGCGCCAACCGCCGTGCCAAAGCCGCCGGTGCCGTAACCAAAGCCGCCAGCGGCTCAAGGCCAGCCGGCAAGGCCGGATCATCCGAGCCTGCCGTTTCACGCCAGAACAGCCCGGCTTGCGGCGATAGCGAGGCTTCAAGATCATCGCCCAGCGCCGCTGCCAGCGCCGCCTCGGCGCCCGGCTGGGCGCGAATCTGGTCGATGACTTTGGCAAAGGCCTGCGCTTGCGCCGGGGCCAGCAGCTTTTCCAGGGTGCGGATCTCGGTCTCAAGCGTCTGCTTGCGCCGCTCAGCCTTCTCGGCGGGCTGGCGCGCCGCGTTTTCGGCTTGCCTGGCCTGCGCCAGCGCGCTTTCCGCCTCGAACCACGCCGCTTCTGCCGCGCGGGCCCGTTCCGCCGCCATCTCTGCCTGCGCGTTGAGCGTGGTGCTGTCGGCAATGCGTGCCATTTCCGCATCAAGCGCCGCCCTGGCGCGCCGCGCTTCGGTCAATTCCGCCTCGATCCGGGCACGACGGCGCGTCTCATCGGCCAGACGCGCGGCCAGTGCCTCGCGCCTGGCCTCCAGTGCCGCACTTGTCGCCTGCGCTTCGGCCAGTTTGGCCTCGGCAAGGATAGTGCTCGCCTCCACCTTGCTGATTTCGTCCTGCGCGGTGCTTATCGAGCGCTCGTCATCAACGCTGCCCGCCGCCAAAGCGGTGCGCTCCGCCTCAAAGCGCGCTACCATGCGGACCGCATCCTCGATCAGCGCGTTCTCGCGGGCATGGTCGGCGCCCATTTGCTGGGCCTGCTGCTCCAGCGCGATGCGCCGATCCTTCTGACGGCGCTCCTCGCCATCCAGCGCCTCGCGCGCCAGAACCAGCCGCTGCAACGCGGCGCCTGCCGCAACTTCCGCCTCGCGCAGGCGCGGCAGATCATGCGCCCCCAGCGCCGCGACCCGCGCCGCCTCGTGCTGCACCAGCATGGCATTGGCCACGTCGCGCGTCGCCAGTTCGCTGGCCCGCGCCGCCTCCGCCAACTGGCTCTCCAGGGCCGCCCAGGCAACGCAATGCTGCAAAGCCTCGAGGCGGCGCAATTCGGCAGCCACCAGCCGGAAGCGCTCGGCCTGCCTGGCCTGGCGGCGCAAGCCTTCAATCTGGCCGCTGAGCTGCCCGACAACATCGTCAATTCGGGTCAGATTGTCCTCGGCTGCCTTCAACCGCAGTTCGGCCTCATGGCGGCGCGAATGCAGGCCCGCAACGCCGGCCGCCTCCTCGATTATGCGGCGGCGCTGCTGTGGCTTGGCTGCGATAATCTCGCCGATCTGCCCCTGTCGCACCATGGCCGGCGAGCGCGCCCCTGATGAAGCATCGGCGAACAGCAATTGCACATCACGGGCGCGGGCCTCGCGGCCATTGATGCGGTAGTCGGAACCATCTCCGCGCTCGATACGGCGCACCACTTCGATGGCGTCAGAATCATTCCACGCCGCCGGTGCGGTGCGATCCGAATTATCGAGCGTGATCAGCACTTCGGCAATGTTGCGCGGCGGGCGTTTGCCCGAGCCGGAGAAAATCACGTCCTCCATGCCCGAGCCGCGCATGCTCTTGAAGGACGTCTCGCCCATGACCCAGCGCATCGCCTCGACCAGATTGGATTTGCCACAGCCATTCGGCCCGACAACGCCGGTCAGGCCGGGCTCAATCAGGAATTCGGTGGTCTCGACGAATGATTTGAAACCGGCCAGCCGCAGCTTCCGAAATTTCATCAAGCCTCCAGGGTCTGGCGCACAAACGCACAGGACAAGGCTGGCGCGCAAAAATCAAGAGCGGCCTCGCAGTGCCCTGTTGAGAACCCTGCAAAGGCCGCTGCATTGCTCTATTTCTTGACCGGATTGCCGTCCTTGTCGAAGGTTTGCAGATAGGCGATGACATTGTCGATATCGCTTTTCTTGTTCAGACCAGGGAACATCATTTTGGTGCCGGGCACCAGTTTGCTCGGGTTTTGCAGGTAGGTCTGCAATTCTTGCACTGTCCAGACGATGCCGGATTTCTTGTTGGCGTCGGAATAGGAATAGCCGGGATAAATGCCGCTGTGGCGGCCAACCACGCCGTTCAGCACCGGGCCAATGGAGTTTTTCGCGCCGGGGCCGATCTCGTGGCACACATGGCATTTCTGGAATACCATCGCGCCTTTTGCCGGATCGCCGTCAGCCAGGGCTGGCGTCACGAAAGCCAGCGCCAGCGCCGCAGTAGCCAAAACAGTCAATCCATTCACCCGTTTCATGGTTTTTGCCCTTTTCTTGATCACGTCGCGTCATCCCGAGCGGCATAAACACGGCTCATGCCCCAGCCCTCTTAAGAAGGGCTTGCTCTCGCATCTTCAAGGTATGATAGTCCCGACACATTGATCAAGGGGCACCGTGCCAAAAAGGCGCAGGGGTCGGCCAGCTACGGGAGGCGGCAGCGCGATGCTGAAAGTTTTTGGAATGGGCATTTTGTTCTGCGGGTTGCTGTCCACGACTTCTGCCCTTGCCGCCGATGTCATCCGCCTTGCCGTGATGCAGACCGGTACGCTGAAATGGGAATTGGGCGTCATCAAGCGCGAGGGCCTCGCCCAGGCTGCCGGGCTTGATCTGCAAACGCAAGTGACAGCCTCGCCCGAAGCCCAGAAAATCGCGCTGCTGGGTGGCGCAGCGGATATCATTGTCTCTGACTGGTTGTTTGTGTCGCGCGAGCGCGCCGCTGGGCACGATTTGAAATTCTATCCCTATTCCTCAGCCGTCGGCGCGCTGATGGTGCGCCAGGACTCGCCCATCAGGACCCTTGCCGACCTCAAGGGCAGGAAGTTGGCGCTGGCCGGTGGCCCGCTCGACAAAAGCTGGCTTCTTCTGCAGGCCTATGGCCTTGAAAACGGCGTCGATTTGAAACATGATGCCAGCCTGATGTTTGGCGCACCGCCCCTGTTGCAGCAAAAAACCCTGCAGGGCGAGGCTGATGCGGCCTTGAATTTCTGGAATTTCAGCGCGGGCCTCGAAGGCCACGGCTTCCGTCCGCTGATCAAGATGTCAGATGTCGAAACCAGCCTCGGCGCCAAGGGCAAGGTGGCGATGCTCGGCTACGTGTTTACCGGGGCTTTCGCCAAAACTCACAAGGCGGCACTCAACCGTTTTCTGGCGCTCACCCGCAAAGCCAAGCAGGAATTGGCGGCAACGCCCGCCGAATGGGCCAGGCTCGGGCCGCATATCGGGGCCCCCGATGCCAGGACGCAGGCGCTGTTTCGCCAGCATTACAGCCAAGGCATTCCCATGCGTCCGATTGCCGACGAAGAGAAGTATGCGGC